>JAHHTF010000019.1 GCA_020024775.1 Ureaplasma sp.
TAATAAAAATTATTTGAATTCTATTCAATATCTCTTATTTTATGCGATAATTAAATATTGTTATGACGAAAAGGGGATAATTTAATATGAAAAATGTCGAATATAATTCAAAAGATTTATCAGTAGTTATTAAGGCTGTTAAGAACTCAGAATATGTAGTTCCTAACTTCCAAAGAGAGTTTGTTTGAGATGCACAAAAAATTGTTGATTTCTTAAATTCAATTTTGAAGAATGAACCATTCGGAACAATCATTGTTTGAAAACCAGATGAAGAAGAATTAATCGAAACAAGAAATGAAATCATCAAAACAATCAACCAAACAAATAACAATTTGGTTGGGAGTGGTTCAACTTACTATATTGTTGATGGACAACAAAGATTAACATCAATGTTTTCAATTTTGAATTCTAAAATACTAAGAGATTTAAATCCTAAAATTGTTTCTAAACCAGTTAAGTCGATCAGAACTGTTTTAAACAAAATCTACTTTGATTCTAAACATCAAATGTTTGTGGCTATAACCCAAAAAGAGTTTAAGAATAGCCCAAATAGATATATTCCAATCTATCACTCTATTCATGGGTTTGATGAATGAGGTAAATTGAAATCAGATAAAGATGATGCTATCATAACACCTGAACAATTAGACTCAATCACTGAATTCGTAAGAATGCCATTGGACAGTGTAAAAGTAGGAGAAATTAGATTGAATGGCCATTCATTAGATGAAACCATTGATATATTCAACAAAATCAATACAGGCGGAAAACCATTAAGTAACTTTGAAGTAATCAACGCTAAATGAACTGGTCAGGAAATCTGCTTAGAAGATGAATTAGGAAACATTATTAAAGAACATAACCAATTAGAAAAACTTAATATCTCAGTAATCTCAGATTCATTCTTTTTAATATTAGGAACACTAAAACATAAGCTAAACTGAGTTAACTTCAAAGGTAAAGATAAAACGTTGATTTCAAGTGAAGACAAACTAAAATTCCCAGTTGCAGATAATATTGATATCATACAATCAGAATTCAATAAATTCAAAACAATATTTAATAAAGTCTGTGACTTCTTATTTAATGATTTACATTTTTCTATTAAAACATTACCATCTGAAATTATCTTTAAATGGTTATCAGTCTTTTATTATAAACGTGCATGCCCCGAAGCAAACCAAATCAAACTAATTAAGAAATACATTGCTTTAATTAGTTTAAATAAACATTATTCAAGTTCAACCTCTGGTAAGCTAAAAGATGATTTAGAATTCATTAATCTTTTATTAGAAGATGATTATGAATCTAAAGTAAATAAATACTTTAATAATTACTTCACTAAACTTGAATTTGATGATAAAACAATTCAAGAAACTTCTTATAAAGAAAACTCAATGTTATCTAAATTCTTATTACATACATTGCAATTAAATTCAGTTGATCTAAAAACAGAAATTAGTTTTATTGATAATGATGAATTTGAAGTTTGTCTTTTATTCCAAAGAGATATTAGAAATTCCTTTGATAAAAAATATTCTGATGTATATGGTGATGATATCAATTCGTTTGCTAACATCGTTTTATTATCTAAGAATACTAAGAAACTAATTGAATCTAAAAAACCAAGTAATTACTATCGTGACTTTGTAAAAGAAAACAATAATATTAATAGTTGTTTAGAAAAATCTTTCATTAGTATTCAAAAATTAAACGAAGATGATAAATATGAAGAATTCATCAAAGACAGAAGTGAAAAAATCGCTTATTACATTAACAACACTTATTTAAGATAATATAAAAACCACACTTGCTTGAGTGTGGTTTTTATCATTAATTACTCATCCCTAATTCTTGATTTCTAAGATGTTTATATTCTTCATCAGAAATCAAATTATTATCTTTCATATCTTGAAGTTTTTGTAAATGTTGTTTCATATTATCTAATGGATCAATTGGATTATTAACTATATTGGTTCCAACATTATTATTACTTGGTTCATTATTATTATTTATCATGGTTTTTAAGAAACCATATAAAACAAATCCAGAAATAAACATCGAGAAAAATATCATGATTCCACATACTAATATTCTCTGATTATCTAAATCATTATTTAGATCACCATAATATATAAAACAAAATATTGATGTTGTTATCATAATAGGTATTCCGAAGCAATATGCTATGATAGTTACAATCATAAAGATAAATTGAAATACAAATGTAGCATTAGTTGCACTATCAGTTGGAGTTGCAAATACTATAGTCAATTCACATATCATGCTAACAAGAGCTATTGCTGCAATAACACTTCCTGCTAGATCTAGCTTTCTTAAACTAATTAGTTTCTCTTTCATGGTTATTCCTTTTGGTGATAAAGCACTTTAGAAAAGTTATTGAAATAGGAAAGCACAGACAGAATATTGATCATTTATACAAATTGTATTTTTCTTTTAAAATTTTTGAATTTACAATAATTTGTTCTTTGATATTTTCTAATGTAATAAGTCCATTTAATTCTTCAATATTTTCTAAATTTGCATAATCATTAAAATATTTACTCCTATTGGCTGGTTTTAATCTTGGAATCAATATTTTAATAATCAAAGCAGATGATGAAACTGGTATAGCTAAAAGCAACAACAAAATCAAATAAAGATTATTATGATAAAAACTAGCAAGACCACCTGAGATAGTTAATATTATCCCAACCAACATGGTGTTGATTGCTAGAATGATTCCTGCTTTTTGAAATAATGATGATAATTCATTTTTAATAACATTATATTCAGCTATAAATATATCTCTGTTTGAATTATCATTATTATCATGAATACAATTTAACTTTTCCAAATTTAGCTCCTAATTTTAAATATATTTCTTTTGATTTTCCTCAATCTTGCAAATCAATCTTATTCAAATTTTCTTTTCCAATGGTATCAATAGAAATAATTATCTTTGAATTTTTAAATGATATCCCATTCATCTTTTTTGTATATGAAACAACATTACCAAAATAAACTAATTGTTTACTACCATTTTTCTTAAATCCAAATGCTGAATATAATTCTTCTCCATATCTAATTGAAATCGTAGATCTTATCTTATGTTCTGCATCAATTTTTACAATTAAATTATTCAATTCTTTTAAACATTTCTTAACAGCTGCAAGTCTTGGGATGTCATTAACATTATCTTTATCAAATGGATATAATCCGAAAATTCCATCTCCTTGGATGTCAATATTTTTAAATCCATTCTTAGAAAATATCTCATAGGAAGAATTTAAAAATTCAGAGTATATTGTTAGTAATTTATTTTTTGATGCACCATCGTTTAACTCTGTGCTATTTCTAATATCTATAAAAAAACAAATTACTTTAGTTGTTTCTAATTCATCTTTGCTAACATTAGCTTCAGATTTTAATTCATTTTTCATATTTACCTACCTAAAACAATTAATTGTATAATATTATATATTTCTTTTATGAAATTTTACATATTACATTATTAAACAAATAATGCGATATAATTAATATGTTATCCTTTGCATGATTATTTGAAGTTAATTATGAATATAGTCGACATATATCATACTTAATTTGAAACAATGATGTTGAGTATAAATAAAATTTTTACATTCAAAGAGAGTTATAATGGAAACAAAATTTATATTAATTCTTGAGGGATCTGATGATTTAAAAGTTTGAAATAAAATTTTGGAAGTTAATAATCCTAAAGATGAATTTTTTCTAATACCATCAGGTGGGACAAACATAGGTCCATTATTTAAGGCAATCATAAGAGTCTTAGAACAAACAAAATCAGATTATCTTCAATTTAAATACATTGTCTTAGTAGATGAAGACGAGCAAGGAAGAGGTTATATAAAAACCATAAAAGAGTTAATTGAAAAGAAAGAGCTATTAACACTAAATGAAAATATCATATTAATAACATTAAAAGACTTAAATGTACCATATGCAGAAAGAACCAAAAAAGGAAACAATATCTTATTCCCCTTTACATCAAATGAACATGATGATGAAAATATAATCGAAATAGAACAATTATGTACAAATGAATATTTTGATGAAACAGACAAAAGAAAAACTGATTTGGGTATCTTCTTGGAACGTTATAATAGAAATGATGATAAATTTTCTGTAGCCAATAATGCTTTCAAAGAATTATTAGAGATCACTAAAAAATAAGGAATTAAAACATATGGCAAAATATGAATTTATTCATAAATCAGAATACAAAAAGTATTCAAAAGAATTATGGGACTCAATAAGATGATTACAAAATCAATTTAGACCATTTCTAAAATTTGATCCAAAATTAATCGGTAGTACAAGATACAGATTAGTAACCAAATTGGGGAATGAGTCTGAATTTGATTTCGATATCTCTTTAATAATCACTAAAAACAAAAACAAATGAGATGAAAATAAAATAAGAAATACTATATTCTCAAAATTGCAAAAGTATGCAGGAAATCATAAAAATTTCCACAACAACATTGATAATGATAGTAAATCAATGAAATTAAAATATATGATAAATAAAAATAAGGACAGCAACCCAATTTTTAAAATAGAAATAGCTATTTTCATGAAAATTGAAAATGAATGGAACATATTGAAATTTAACAAAAAAGAGAATCTTTGCATTTGAAATAATGAAAATGTAGAGGACATTTATGAACTTCAACAAGAATTCACAAAAATAAAGAAAATGGGCAAATGACAAGAATTCAAAGATTTGTTCTTAGAAAAGAAAAATCATCACCATCATCATACTCAAAATAATGAAAAACCAACAACATTATCCATTTACAAAGAAACTGTTAAAGAGCTTTATGACAAATATAACAAATAAAATAAATAGCTTTATCGATAAAATAAATGGGGGTGAGGATAAAGATGAAATTATAAAACGAGTAAAATATAAAGGCCTTTATATTTTAGAAAGAATTTATTCATTTCTTGAATCTGAAAATATCTCAGAAATTACATGAAATAAAATTAATTCGATTTTTGTTTATGACAAAAGAATAAGAAATCTATTATTTAAATACATAGCATTAATCGAAGAATACTATCGTGCTATACTATATAACAATTGGGTCGATGATGAAGAAAAATGTACAAAACTAGAGAAAACTAATTTTAATCAGTTGATTTCTAAATTAAAAGAAAATAATGTCATCAACAGTAATAAAGAAGAAACATTAATGAAAATCAAATCCTTAAGAAACAATTGTTGTCATCATTCATTTATATTATTAAATAATAACCAGATAAATAATAAGACCATTGAAAACATAATATTAATGAAAGAATTATTGCCTGAACCAAAAATTCAAAATACTTTTGTAGAAGAATTAATAAATGCAGAAACAAAATCAATTGACCCACAAAAATACAAAAACACTGAATTTGACTTGGTTGATTCTATTAAATTATCAAAGAACAAGTTAATTAAAGAAAAACTAGTGGATTTTAGTGCAACAAGAAACAGATCTAAAAGAAAGCATTGGCAATAATATGAATATAATTAATAGAGATAATTTCAGTTATGCAAATTTGACAATCGAAAAACTAGAAATAATAGAAAAGATAATATATGAATTAAAGAATTCGAATGAAGAAAATATTATAATATCAATTAATTCTAGCTTTGGAGAGGGAAAAACTTATTTAATAGAAAGATTAATTTTTCTTCTATTCCCAAAGGAAACAAAAAAGTATTTTCATGATAACAAAAATATCATCATATCTAAAGATATCTGCTTTATAGATGATATTAATAATTTATCTGAAGATTTGATAATTAAAATAAAGGACAGATACAAAAAAATTATTTATACATGCTCTGAAGATACTAATATTTTTGGAACTCCTAAACATTCTTTTTGTATAAAGGAAAAAACTAAATTAGAAGTTATTTATTATGATAACCTAGAATTATATCATCTTTTAAAATTAATAGATGATTTCGATTGAAAATCTTTTAACACTATGTACAAAGATTGCATTGAACGATTAAAGAATTATAACAATTATGGAGTGGAAGATAAAAACAAATGAGAATTTTATGAAAAAAAATTTGAATCATTGTTTAAAAAAGATGAATGGGAAAAATTTAAATCTATAGTTTCTAACTCTATTGAAACATTTCCAATTGTGAATGCCAATCAAGCGGATATTGAATATATGTTGAAAAACAATTTTGCACATCGTGAATTAGACAAGAAAGTTATTTTCAATTATAAAGAATTAATTGCATCAACTCTTTTAATTAGACATGATTTGAAAAACAAAAATGAACCAACAATAAAAAACAAATGATGACCTTTCAAATTATATCAATATGGAATTTTGCAATTATTATCAAAAGAAAAAAAATTAGGAACAGTGAACAATTATAATGTTCATTTAAGTATTGCAATTGACTTAAAAATAGATGGAAAAATGAGTAATAATTTTATTTCTAATAATTCATTTTCTTTTGATTTGACTTCAACATATGAGTTATATAAATTATTTAAAAACAATTTTTTATTTAAAAGAATTGGATTCATTGAGATTTTTAACAATTCCTTTTCAATAATTGAAGTATTCTCGTTTGAATATGATCACTTAATATCTATAAATCAAATGACAGAATTACAAAGATTGACATTATTTGCATTTTGTTTATTAGAGAATAAAGAAAATAAAAAAATGATAGGTAATCTAAGTTGAGAAAATTGTATAATCCAATTGAATGATAGCATTGCTCAAATATCAGAGCTAAATGATATTGGACATTTTTTTGTTTTATTGTTAATAAGATTAATAAATTTCAATATTAATATAGATTTTAAAAAATATCCAAATTTAAATAAAATTGTGGATTTCTTTGCAAGTAAAATAAAACTTGATATAAAAAATGAAAAAAAATTTCCTGAATGAATTAAAGATAATGATTCCAATGAACTGTACTTATGATTCTTAAATGACTTTTATTATTATTTAGATAAGGATTACTTCTTAGAATATAATAGTTTGTTGCTTAGTCAATGAGACCCAAAAAATATTTCTGAAGACAAATTTCTTAATCATTTCTTATATAAAATTACTAAAATCTATTTCGACCTAACAAAAGACAAACATTTAGCTAATTTTATAAATAAAAACATAAATAAGATATCAGAAAAAGAATGACATGGATGAACTGATGAGCCAATTGATGCAATTCACTGGAAAGCTAAATCGATTCCGTTATCAATAATCAATCAGTCTATTTTGTATTTTCCATTAACAAAAACATTATTTGATGATGGATATTGAAATGCTAATATGCAAAAAAAAATAGATATAAAAAAAGACTATGAACCACAATATTGAAAAGAAATGAAAGGGAAAGAAAGTCAACTTTTCGAACCAGAAAAGTTGATCAATGAGTTGCTAAAATTCGAAAATGGATTTTATCCAATTCGCATATATTTAAAATTTGAATCTAAAACAAAGAAATCAACTTTTTTAAAAGAAATATCCTTTTACAATTCTAAAATAGAAAATAGAATCCCAAAAACACAAGATGAATACCAAACATTCGATTGAATGGATGAAACAAATAGTAAAATATTAGAATGCAATCCTCTGGACTACAATAATATATCCTATATAGTGTTAACTAATAATAAAGATATTATTAATGAAACATATGAACTAGAAATTTGAGATGGAAAAAATTGTCAACTTTTTAATGTCAGCTTTAGAAAAGAAGATAATAATTCAATCATTGCTATATTAATAAGAGATGAAAATATTAAACTCTAATATATTTTCATATACAATGAAGCTTTATAATTAAAAATTGGTAACCATCCCTTTACTGAATACACAATAATCCGAGCGCTTCCTAAAACGGAGTCCTAACAAAAAATGAACCTTGCTTTTTGCTTGGTTCGTTTTTAAATTATCTCTTCTTACTACTATAGATATCTTTATATGTTTGCGGATACAAATAAGAGATCTTTTTAATTCTTTGATAGAAAGTACCTGGATTATAAATAGTGCTTGCATTACCCATATATGAATATTTTTGAGTATCAAAATATATAAAGTTTGCAATTCTGCCTTGCGAACCACCTTGACAATCAATTGCTACGATATCACCATTCACATCATATGCTCCTGATCCAGATGATCCAGAAGTTAAATCGAAGTATCTAGTTTCTAGTTCAAATGTTGGAGTATCTTTATCTACACCAGTAGATAATGGGTCTCTATATGTTCTTTTTAATTTAATAGTGTTGTTAGCTAAAATGTATTCACGATATCTTGCACCAGGAATTGAATCTGGGTTTCCGTTAACTGATGAAATTGGATAAGAACCTACATATAGATTCATGTTAGAGAAAGTGCTCATGTATTTTCCAAGTTCAGAGATTTTAAGAACTGGTACATCTTTGAAATCTAAATAGTGTTTGATTGCTTTTTGTTCTCTTTCATCTAAACTTCTATTTTGGAATTGATATGTAGCTAAATCTTTTCCTTCAAATTCTTTGAACACTGGTGCGAAGTCCACAATCCCAACTATCATATCTAATTGGTTATCTGGTGCTCTTGAGTATTTAGTACCATTATTAGTTCTAGGTGCATCCATTGGGTCATAAGATGGTTGTTTTCAGAAGTTAGTAAATATTTGGATTTTAATTCCTGGAGTACCTTCTGGAACATCTCAATGGAATAGATTACCTAAAGCTGTAAATCCTTGTTGCTCAGGCACATCTGGCTTAATGAAGTATAATGGGTTTTTATGATTAATATCTTTTGAGATTAAAGTAGGAGCCTTTAAATCAAAGTTTCTATTTTCAATTGTTTGTCTTCCTCTTTTATCTTGTGTAGTAGTTCCATATCCAGGAGCTTCAGAAGATGTTTTGAAAACATGGTAATTTGTAATTGCATAGAATCTATAATCTTTTGGATCATCATTTACTTTACCTAAAAGATTTCATGTTCCATCAGATTGATTATTTAAACTAAATGTTCTTTTTCTTGATGAATTAATTCCAACAGAATCATCGCCTTCAAACAATCTTCTTCCACTTTGTTCTTTTGAAACAACTGGTGATAATCTATCTTCTGCTGTTTTGAATTTATGTCCTTCAAATTCATATTGTTCTTGAGGTACTGTTTCAATATTATAACTGTTCATATATCCGACACTATTAGACAATACACTTAGTTGATCTAATTGTTTTTGTTGTTGGAAACTAATTAGTTTATCTGTTGTAGTTTCTGGTTGAATTCAATTCACAAACATATAACAATTATTAATATATGCACTTCTGGTTAATGAATTGTTGTGCATTCAAACTTCATCATTAAATGCAATGTTATTGTTTCTAGTGCTTAAGTTTAATGTTAGTTGATTATTGTTATCAATACTAATATCAAACTTTACATTACTTTTGATTTTAGAGAATAATGATTGTTGGAACTCTGGTCTTTCAGCAATATAATCAAACATGAAATCCACATCATTAATAGTTTTATTTTTCTTTAGATTTCCGATATTAACAGGAACTCTAACTCTTGAAACCATATCATTTAATTCAGTTCAATCTAATGCTTTTCTTGGATTTAAATCTAATTCAAATGTTAATCAAAGAATCATATCATCTTCTTGAATATTTGATTGTCCTAAAATAGCATTTAAATCTTTTGTAATAGATGTATGTTGTTTATCTTCTGAAATCTTAAACACCATATCATTTAAATATTCTCTGGGTTGGAAGAAGTTGATTTGTTGTGGAACACCATTCTTCATTAATCTAATATTCTTTTTAGCTAATTTATCTTTAGTTAATGCATTTTTATATCTTGTATTATTGTTATGAACTTCAAAGTTATAATCTAATACAGTATTAAAATTATTTAATGAATAAGGGATGTCAACTGTTGAACTTGAACTTATATTCTTAATATCAGATTTAGTATATTGTTTACATTCAACTGTTTCATATAGTTGATCTTTTAATTGAATAGATGGATCTTCTCAATTAAAGTTATATGCAAAGTCTAATCCAGAGTTTTTAACATCAAAACTGTAGCATTCTAAATAACTTAAATCATTAAGTACTTCAACTGATTTTAAAGTATATTTGATTTGTTCTTCACAACCATTTAAACTAAATTTAGATAGTTCACTAAATGGAACATAGATTCTTTTATTTTCTAATTGATATTCTTTGTTGTAGTTATCTTCTTCATTAGAGTAACCACCCATGATATCAGGTTTCTTTCAATCATTGTTTTGGAATACTTCTAATGTTAATGCAAATACTTTATCTTTGTATCAATTGATTGTGTTTGTATCTCAATCAAAACATAATGAACCATACACTTGTTTTGCAGCTTCATCTTTATATACTTTAAATGTAGATACTGATAAAGGCGTTTGTGCATTAACTCCATCAATAACACATTGTTTATTAAAGTTTAAATTTACTAATGAATTATTATTAATATTCATTTGTGTAATAATAAACTTTGTATTAACATTTCCCAATAATGATGAATCAAATTCAACTATATTTCCTTTTACAGTTGTATCTATTCTTTTAGATCATGGATGATATTGGTCTCATCCCTTAACTAATAAAGAACATGAAGTCATGTTTAATGTAGTTCCTTCATCAGGACTTACTAATACTTTAACAACTCCGTTTTCAATCATTACTTTACCAATATCAACATTATTGATTTCTGTTAATCCTGTTCATTCAGTATCATGTGGTGCTTGTTCAACAGGAGTGTTGTTACTTAAAGCATTAAAGTATGTTGGATAATGGTTATCAACACTAGCTAATGTTGATGGTTCAAATGTATTATTAGCAACTGAAGATACATTAACATCATTAGGGAATAATTTATTAACCCCTTGTAATCTATTGATGTTAACATGTTGAGCAGGTGTTTTAGTTGAAACCGGAACATTAGAATTATCTGGAGATGGTTGCGGTTCAGGTTGTGGTTGGGGCTCAGGTTCTGGTGGAGTAATCACAATAGATGTATCTAATGCTTGTTTACTTGTTCATTTATTATTAACAATATCAAATACATCATTATTAGGTACTACCATTTGTTTTACTGGATTAACAGATAAATCAAAAGACACACTGTATTTAACTTGGTTTTCAACATTTACTTCAGTGAATACTAAATTATTAACACTAATCTTGTTAGTTTCAATAATTCCAACTTTATTTAATTCTGATAAGATTGTTTGTTTAGTTGAATCTAATTTATCTTTAGAATCTAATGAACCTAAATTCTTCATAAAGATAGAAGAAATTAGATTAACATCATCATTACTAAAAACTATATTCTTGTCTACTTCTGGTTGTGGAGTAGGTGGAACTGGTTGAGGTTCAGGTTGTGGTTGAGGACCTGGTTCTGGAGCTGGTTTAACTACAATCTTAGTTAATATTGGTTCTTTAGTTTCAATATTATTACCATTAACACTAAAGTATTGGTTTTGTACTAATGTTAACTTATTTTCACATTCTAATAAAATTTGAACATTATATTTAACTTCTGTTTCAGTTTTAACTGCAACCATATTAACAGTTGAAACAGTTATTTTATTATTTGCAAAAAATGGTGTTTCTTGTAATTGAGTTTTAATTAATTCTTTAGTATTATTAGCTTGTTCCTCACTAGTCATCTCTGATACTAAGTTTGATACTAAATCATTAATACTTTTAAATGTATCATTATTGATTTCTACAGGTTTAGGAGTAGGAGCTGGTTCTGGTTGAGGTTCAGGATCTACAGTTTTATGAATATCAGTAGTAATAGGACTTGAAATCAAAACATTACCACTTAACCCAAAGAATCCAGCAGATTCTAATTTTAATTTCTTTTCACTTGTTAATTCTAAAGAAACAACAGCAGTAGCTGGATCTTTGTTCAAATCAAAGCTAATAGATATCTTATTAATACTAACTTGATTTGATACAAAAAACTCTAAAGAGCTTAATTCTGTATTAATCTTTTCTTTAGTATCTTGTTCTTGATTTACATTAGTAATTTTATTAACATTAGTTTCTAATACCTGTTTAATACTATTAACATCATTATTAGTAATCACTAATGTTTCTTCTACTACTGGAGTGTCTGGTTTTTGTGTTTCTGAATTACTGTCACTTGTGGTTGAACAGCTAGTTGCGATTAGTGCAACACTAGGAACAATAATTCCACTAGCACATAAAACACTTAATAATATTTTCTTTTTTTTCATTATTCTTTATTCCTTTATCCCTAAATCCTTAGTGAATAAATTATATTAAAATATAATTCAAGTATATAAAAATCATCCCAAATAATTGGAATGATTTCATAATTTATCTCTTAGAGATTCACATATACATAATTTGGTTTCTCATTACACCACCATTACTATAAACATATGTTGGAAGGTGTAATTCAATTTTATGAAGTTTTAAAGATGGAATTTGCCCAAACTTTCTGAAGTTATCTAATTCTATTGTAGTAATTGATACTCTGTATGGAATACTATTCATATTAGAGAAATTAAACAATTGGTTAGCTACTCAATTTACATCCCCCGTGAACATTGCAGTAGTTTTATAATATTCATGTTTCACTAAACTAGCAGTTAGTTTATAAGTTACATGACCTGCATCAGGACCTGTTACATTTCTTGTGTTTGAATTATTGTTTACATAATCAATAACATTTTGAGGAGGCCCGTAATCATATTTAGTAAATACCGCATTGTTGTTTACTTTGAATGCATTGTATTTAGGGAATACAGTATTTTGTAATGATGTATAGAATGGTACAAAATAACCATCTAAATTAAATACTTGGAATACTATCTTCTGAAGCGCTTCTGCTCAGAATGGTTTAGTTAATGTATCAACAAATGGAGAAGTAGTATAGTCTCATGCATACTTCATTGATTGAGGCATGTTTAAATTAATCTTAGTTTGAACATATGATTGTCACTTAAGTTCTTTAGTAATTGGATTAATGTAATAAGTCACAGGGCCATCAAATGATAATGTAACTTCTACATAATCTCCACTTAACAATGCAAATGAAGTTGGGAAATTCTTTTTGATAATATCATTTAAATTAATGTGAACAACCCCTAAGCTTAGATTAATATTTAGGTATGGAATAATTTTCATTAATTTTGCAGCATCTCATCTGATGTCTCTTGTGAATTGGAATCTAAACTTCTTAGAATATCTTAATGTTCTACTATTTTGATCATAATAATTTGGACCATCAGAAGTTGTGATTTTCACTGAATCAAAGAATTCTTTATAAGTAATATTACGCCCACTTTTATCAGTTGGTGTAGCAAAGAATCTTAATGCTTCTTTTAAGTTGTTTTTATTAAAGTTTCCATTATTGTAAATCAAGAAATTTAAAGCATTCGCAATTCCTTGGTTATGAGTAATTGATGATAACAATGCAGGTAATACTGGTTGGTTACTTGAATTTCTTTTATTAATTAAATTCATAATTAAATCAATACAAGAACCATTCATTCCAGTTGATCTCAATGCTTGTAATAATAACTTAATATTAGATATGTTTTCATTTACAATTGGAACTAATCCCGCTATTACATTTACAATCTGATCTGAATTATTAATCGCTACTTCAATTACACCAGTAGATGTATTAAATGCATCTAATAAGTTTAATAAGCTTGGGTCTATTAAAGAACCTAATAAACTTTTAATATCAGCTAGTGCTGCTCCAAATGAACTCTCATTTGGATACTTATTGAAAATAGTATTGATTGCAGTTTTCACTAATGGATTATTATTCACTAATGATAATATTAGATTTCTAAAATCTTTATTTGCAAAGATATATGGTAATGATTTGTTTTCTAAAATCATTGGGTGTTTAAGAAATTTTGTGGGGAACCACAATAATAAAACAATTCTAACAAA
>JAHHTF010000002.1 GCA_020024775.1 Ureaplasma sp.
TATATAATATTTTTTAGTATTTCGTGTGTTCATTTTGAACGAAATTTAACATTTTTACTTTTTTTGACATACTCATTTTACCAGAACCATGACATTATATATATATATATATATATATATTGCCAGGACAAAATTTAATTAAAAATAGTTAATAGAGTTTTGCTCCTTCCATGTGATTTATACAAAGATGGGGGCAACCACTATTCCTTCGAATGAAATTTTAGAACTATTCTGATTGTTTTATTGCCCATACATTACAAAATTAGTAACATTTCTTTTTTTACTGAATACACAGTAATTAGAGAGCTACCAGATTATCAATTATTAAAAGCAAAGAATCAAATGCATGAAATTTTCAAAGCACTTGATTCTGTGTGGTATATAAATAAAAAACTGAGGTAGAAGCCCTCAGTTTTGTAATATAGAAAGAAAAACTATCTCTTTGTAAATTGAGGAGCTCTTCTTGCTCCATATAGACCAAATTTCTTTCTTTCTTTAGATCTTGAATCTCTTGTTGTTAAACCAGATAATTTTAATGTTGATTTATATTCTTTGTTGATTTCAATTAAAGCTCTTGCAATACCTAATCTAATAGCTCCTGCTTGACCAGTGAAACCACCACCAGATACATTTACGAATACATCGTAATTACCTTTAGTGTTAGTTACTTCTAGTGGTTGCATCATATCTTGGATTACTAATTCATTTGGAAAATATTGTTTAGGTTCTTTTTTGTTTACTAAGATGTTACCTTTACCAGGAACTAATTTAACTTTAGCAACTGAAGATTTTCTTCTTCCTAAACCTTTAAATTCAGCAATGTTTGCCATTATTTTCTCCTAATTATAAAGTAATAACTTGAGGTTGTTGAGCCTCATGTTTGTGTTTGTCATCTTTATATACAAATAATTTAGTAATCATTTTACGAGCTAATTTGTTTTTAGGTAGCATTCCTTTAACTGATCTTTCGATTAATTCAACAGAATATTTAGAAATCATTTCAGCACCAGTTCTTGATCTTAATCCTCCCATGTAGTGAGAGTGGTTATATCAAACTTCTGTTTCTTTTTTATTTCCAGTTAAAACAACTTTACTTGCATTGATAACAATAATATAATCACCACAATCAACGTTTGGTGTATATACTGCTTTATTTTTTCCTCTTAAGATGTTTGCTACTTTAACACAAACTTTTCCTAAGACTTGATCAGCTGCATCAATAATGTATCATTTACGATTTTGTTGAGCAACTTCTTTTTTTAGCATTGATGATTTTTGCATATGCTAAATACTCCTTTACATAAAAATTTAGATTAAAAAATTTATGTGGAATGAATTGATGTAACATGTATAATTTTATTACAAAATATCGTTTTTAGTAACATATTTATGAAATATTATAAAAATAAAAAATAGTCTAGTTATTTTACTAAACTATTTCTTGTTAATTAATTTATAACCACTTGGGCATTTTGTTGTTTTTTATTGTTAATTGCAGTTTGTGATAACTTGAAAATTTCATGAGTTGCTAACACAATTAAAATAAAAATATATGGTAATACATTTGCTCATTTAGTATCATATGGATTCATATTAAATGCTGTATTAACTCCTGGAATATATGTAATAAATAAAATTGTTCCAAAAGCTGAGAAGAACCCGATTAACACTAATTTATAACTCTTCATGCAATCACCCATTTTAAAGATTGATTTATCTTCTGCCAAACATAATGAGTTGAATGCTAATGAAGTTGCTAATGTTAAGAAAGTTAAAGAAGAGCCAGCTCTTAAATGAATTTTAGGAATATGGTTGTTTCAAATTCCACTTCAATTAAATGCTAATGGACTTCCAACATTTTGTAATGAAACACTTACCCCAATATAGAATGAAATGATTGATAAGAAAGTAATAATAAGTACAAGAATACAAATCTTTAATATTTGTGGTTTTTGTAAAATGAATTCATTCTTGTTCCGAGGTGGGAAAACCATCAGATTTTCTTTGGATTGATAAATCGCTAGCATCATTCCTGGAATAGTTTCAGTTACAACGTTTGTCCATAGAATTTGTAAAGATCCTAAAACGGATTTACCAAATGCTAATGTTCCAAAGAAGATAACAAATAAACAAGAGAAACAAGTAGTTAATAATAACACTAAAACTTGTTTAACAGTTTTCATTACATGTCTACCTTCTTTAACAGCTTCTACAATTGTTGAGAAGTTATCATCAACTAAAATAACATCTGCTGCTTGTTTAGAAACATCAGTACCTGTAATTCCCATGGCACAACCAATATCTGCTGCTTTTAATGATGGTGCATCATTTACTCCATCACCAGTCATTGAAACAATCTTTTCTTTTGATTGTCAAGCTTTAACAATTCTAATTTTGTCTTGTGGACTTACTCTGGCATACACAGCATATTTTTCAATGTTGTTAGCAAGTTCTTCATCAGTCATTACTGATAGTTCAGCACCAGATAAAGCTTCATGACCTTCCTGCATAATTCCTAATTCTTTAGCAATTGCAACAGCAGTGTTCTTGTGGTCCCCTGTAATCATGATAGGTCTGATTTGAGCATCTAAACATTCTTGAATAGATTGCTTAACTTCTTTTCTAGGTGGGTCAATGATTCCTAATAAACCAACTAATTGTTGATTAGATTCATAATAAGATAATTCTTCATTCTTAGGATCAAAGTTATCCATGATTTTATAACTTACACCTAATACTCTTAAAGCTTGGTCTCCCATTTCTTTATTGATTGCATGTGCTAAATCAATTGTTTCTTGATTAGTAGAACAAATTTTAAAGACTTGATCAGGAGCACCTTTTGTAATAACAATGTATTTGTTGTCTTCTTTGTTTTTCACAACAACAGTCATCATCTTACGGTCTGATTCAAAAGGTAATTCTAAAACTCTTATATATTTATTTTCTAAATCTTTTTTAGAAATACCTAAATCCAATAATGCTTGAACAATAGATGTTTCAGTTGGGTCACCAACTAATAATGTTTCACCATTTTCATCTATCTTAACAGAACCATTAGTACATAGTGTTCCATATTCTAACATTAGTTTATTAATTGTTTTGTCTTCTGATAAACCTGGGTTTTCAACACTTCACATTTTAGTAACAGTCATTTTGTTTTGTGTTAGTGTTCCAGTTTTATCACTACAAATAATTGAGGCAGAACCTAAGGTTTCAACGGATGGCATTCGTTTAATTAATGCTTTCTTAGCATTCATCCGTTGGACTGCTTTGGTTAGAATTACCATAATAACTGCAATCATTCCTTCTGGAATAGCAGCAATCGCTAATGCAATTGAAACCTTAATACTATCTGCTCAATAGTTTGCAATATCAAAACCTTTTGATGAAATTGCAATATAAACAAAGAAGTTTATGAATGCAACGATAATTGCAATAATTGAAATATATTTTGAAAGTTTATGAACTTGTTGTTGGAAAGGAGTTAAATTAGTTTTTTCTGCATTTATTAATTTTGCAATTTGCCCTATTTGTGTTTCATTTCCAATAGCATCAACTAAAACCTTAGCACTACCATTAATTACATTGGTTCCTGAGAACACTCTGTTTTGGTGCTCTAAAATTCTTTTAGATTGATCTGGTTCATTTATATCTTTTTTAACTAAAACTGTTTCACCAGTTAAAACTGATTCATCACATTCTAAGTTGAATTCTTCTAATAAGATTCCATCTGCAGAGATTGAATCCCCTGCTTCTAAGAATAATAAATCTCCTTTAACAATTTCAGCTGCAGGAATAATAATTAATTCAGAGTTTCTAATTACTTTTGCTGATGGAGATGTTAATTTTTGGAGGGCATCAATTTCTTTACTAACCTTCCCCTCCTGTACAACCCCAAAGGTGGTATTAATAATAATAATTAAAAATATAACAGCAGGTTCTACGAAACTTACTACAGTTTCGGTATAATCCTCATTTGTTCCAGACTTTAGATCGATAATTGCAATCACTAATGAAATAATTGCAGCTACAATTAGCATGATAACCATTGGATCAATCAACTGTCTTAAGATTCTTTTAAATAAAGTATCTTTCTTCGCTTCTTCAATTTTATTAAGACCAAACTCTTGACGTTGTTTTAAAACTTCCTCATTATTTAATCCAGTATTTTTAAAGGACTCAGGAAGACTAGTATTATCATCTGTTAACATATTACTTAATTTCTGACTCCCCTTTTAATTGAACTCTTGATTCTGAAATATCATTAATATTAGTTCTTACTAAATCAACAATACTTATACTATATACTCTTCCCTTTAAAGAATCATATCTATCTAAGATTCTTTGGATTCCAGTTAAATTAATATTTGCATCTGATGGAATACTATCTGCAAATAATTTTAGAAAAAAATGAAAAATATCAATTGTTACTGCTTTTTGCCCCAAGAAGATAGATTCAGCATTTAAAGCAAAGATTGGGTTCTCTGATATTTTATAGTTCAAAAGACATGATAAGATGGTTAAATCACGCATTTTGAAATAAACTTCTTTTGATGAATTAGGATACACAAACTCTGGATCATCCACAGCTTGTTGTATTAAATTACAAATACTATCAGTTCAAGATTCAACATCATTCACAAATAGTTGAATAACATCTTTGTTTGTTAATTCTTGACCTTCAATATTGAAATACTTATTGATTGAAAATTCCATATTATATAAAAATCACCTGTGAAGGTGATTTAATTTCTTTTATTATTTTAAGTCTACTTTAGCGCCTAATTCTTCAAATTGTTTTTTGATGTTTTGAGCTTCTTCAGCTTTAACACCTTCTTTAATTACAGAACCAGCTTTTTCAGAAGCAGCTTTAGCTTCCATTAAACCTAAACCAGTAATTTCTCTAATTAATTTAATAACACCAACTTTGTTAGCTCCAGCATCGCTTAATACGATATCGAAATCAGATTGAGCTTCACCAGCATCAGCTGCAGCTCCACCAGCTACTGCTACAGGAGCAGCTGCTGATACACCAAATTCTTCTTCAATAGCTTTAATTAAATCGTTGATTTCTAATAAAGTCATTTCTTTTAATGACGCAATAATTTCTTCGTTTGTTAATTTTTTAGACATAGTATATTCTCCTTATATTTATTTTCTATATATAAATTATTTTTTTTCTGCTACAGCTTTTAAACCGTATAACACACTTCTAATAGGTGAAGTCAAGCAAGATAAGAACATTGCGTAAAGTCCTTCTCTTGATGGAATGTTTGCAATTGCTTTAACTTCTTCTGGAGATAAGAATTTAGATTCTAAGTAAGCTCCTTTAATAGTAATGAAGTCAAAGTTTTTTGTTAATCCAAATACTTCTTTAATAGCTGCTAATTCATCTTCAAATCCCATTACTACAGCATTAGGACCTGTAACATCTTTTAATTCGTTAAAAGAACATTCTTGTAAACTACGAGATAAAATGTTATTTTTTAAAACATACATTTTAGCACCAGCTTTATATAAGTTAGTTCTTAATTCTGTAATTTCTTTAGCAGTCATACCTCTATATTCAAAAACAATAAATGATTTTGCTTTTTTAAGGTTTTCAGTAGTTGATTTAACAAGATCTTTTTTAGCATTGATTGCTTGTACGCTCATGTTGTCACCACCATTCTGTTTTATATATTATTGACAATATGCTAGTGCATAGATTAGATAAATAAACCTCGATAACAAATTAAGAATATAAATTCAGTTATTGTCTATGGCATATTGCTAGATTAATTATACTTAAAATAAATGATATTTGAAATTTATTTATTATCTTTTTTGTAATCTTTCATAACAAATTAATAAATTATTAAATAACATCATTATCGTCATTTGGCCAACCCCTAATGGAACTGGAGAAATTTTGATATCTAAATGTTTAATTTCATCAAAATCAAAATCTCCACAAACTAAATTCTTTTCATCACGATTGATTCCTACATCAATTAATACTTGACGTTGTTTAATGAATTCACTATTAATAAATTTTGGTTTTCCGATAGCACTAATAATTACATCAGCATTTCTACAAACTTCTTTTAGATTTCTAGTTTTTGAATGAGCAACAGTAACTGTTGCGTCTTGATTTAATAATAATGGAATCAAAGGTTTTCCCACAATGTTACTTCTGTTGATAACTAAAACATTTTTAGATTTTAGATCAATTTGATAATATTCCAATAATTTCATAATCCCTAAGGCAGTACATGGAATTAATGAATCTTCTGTGATATCATCATTTCATAATCTTCCTACATTGATTGGATTAAAACAATCAATATCTTTGTTTGGATCTATTGCTTGTTCAACTGCAATTTCATTAATGTGTTCAGGTAATGGTTTTTGAACAATTATTCCGTGCACACTGTAATCTTGATTCAATGTTGATATTAATGTTAATAATTCAGATTGAGTAACATCTTCAACTAAATTAATCACTTGAATATCAATATCTAATTCATCAGCAAGTTTCATTTTGTTTTTAATGTAAATACTGCTTGAATCATTTTTACCGACTTGGATGATTACTAGTTTTATTCTTGCAAAGTATTTATCAACTAATTCATTTTTTCTTTTGATTAATTTGTTTTTGAAGTTTGAATAACAAGGTTTTGCAAACAATACCTTGGGTTTAATACATTCATAAATACAAATCTTAGCTCCACAAACATTTTTTGACTCAATCAAACTATAAAACTTTAAATCAATATCTTTTGTTGATTCAACTGTGTATATTTGTTTTGCATGCGGTTCAAATCTTTCAAATGTTGATTTGTTAGCCAACACAAAAACATGTTGAGTTTGACTTAAATTCAAAACTCTATTAACATCATTATCGTTTAAATCGTTTCCAATAATAATTGTTCTTTTGGTTTTGTTTAACCCATCTAATTTGTCAAAATCGTTTTCTGTGGTAACTAGTGTCCCAATTTCAACAATTTTACTTAATAATTTTTTAGTATTAATATCAGTATAATTTGGTGCATTATTAATAATTAACTTTAACATTTATAATTCCTTTATAATTCCTTTGTTCCTTTTTAAAATTATTAATATTATAACAATTTTGTCATAAAAAATTAGAAATAAAAATTCACACCTAAAAGTGTGAATTCTAAAATAATATATTTTGTATTAATGTTCTTGTCTTTTGGCAGCGATTCCGTATCCAATACCACCAAAAATAAATAATCCTAATACAATACAAGAAGCAGTGAATAATCCCCCTGATACTTTTGCAGAGATTGCATAACCGCTACTTGTTACTCAAGATGTGCCATCAAATGATCCACCTTGTTTACCAAAGAATAATCATCCTGAAATTACTCCTAATAGAGTAACTGCTAAGAACCCAATAATCGTGAAAATGATATTTGAGAATTTTCTTACAGGTCTAAAGAAACTAAAGAACATATTAATCCCTAATAAACATATCGAAATAATAAATACGATACATCAAGGTAATAAACCTTTGTCATTAAAATCAAAATGTCCTTTTCCAGCAACAATACCTGTTGCAATAGCAAGTAATACTACAATTAAATATGCAAGAAATTGTAATAAGAACTTACTAAATTTGTAGAAAAATTTTGACATATTTAGTTAGATCTCCTATTTAAATATTATTAATATTATATTACTATTTAAGTAAATATAGTTAATTAAATATATTAAATGAATATATCATCATAGCTGGTGCTACAATGATATATTTTTAATATAACTATTTAATATCTTTTAACATTTGATCAATAGCAGATTCCGCAGTTGAATGGATTTCTCCCATTTCTTCAATTGCTCCAATTACAAATTGATTATATCCATAAGGCACATAGTTCCCTGAATATTTATGTGCTGTTGGAACTCTAATATCACTTAAGTGAGCATAAACTTTTTTAGGTTTAATTTGATTGATTAGATTTTGAATTGATGTTTTAGAAATATCATCTTGTTTTAGCAATGCATCTAGTTTTTCTAAAACATAATTGATTCCATAACAGATTCCAATTTCTGCATTTAATCCTGGATCATTATCATCTAATGCAGCTAGAATTGCATCTGAGGAAATGATTTCATTTAAATCCCCTATAAAAATACTTTTTGCAGTTGGTAACAATGATTTATCATTGATATCTGCATTAATCGGATTATAAACACTTCAAAGATTATTTGATTGTTTCTTTACATAACCTTCTTCATATAATCTTTGTTTAATATCAGCTTGTTTAAACAAACTACCACCAATATATACTTTTTTCATTCAATACTCCTTTAGATTTTTAGTTGAATATATTATATAAAAAAATACACAATTTGTTATTGTGTATCATTTTGTGGTTTACCACTAAATAAACTATTAGAATCATCTAATTTATCAGTAGGATTAACTGAATTATATCTTCTTTCTCTTTCTTGCTCTCTAAGTTTATCCTTATTTCGTTTCATTGCTTCTAAATTATTATCAGTTGTTGGTAATGCATCTGCGAAAATGATTCAATAGGTGATAAAGCCATACTTGAATCCCATTCTTTTTCATCTTCTAATTTTCTAACATATAAATCTGAATAAGGTTTGTAAGCAAGAAAAATAGCAGCAATTGGAAGAACCACTGGTAATATTAAAGTTCACATTCCTCAGAACCAAAGATTAAAGAAAGGACGTCTTAGGGATGAATTGTAATATCATAGATGAACTGCTTTTTGATCTCTTAAACTTATTGTTGGTTTTCTAACCCTCACATTATCAACTGTTTCAACAGGAGATGTGTTATATTCATAACGCAATCTTTTAATTGTATTAATCATATAAAACCCAAGCATTCAACATATAAAAAGAATCAATCAACCACAAACAAATAAACTAATTGCTACTTCACGATGCAAAATCTTTGCTCATGGATATAATTCTTTCTGAGCTCATGACGGTTCACCCTCTGGTACATGTTGACCAAAGATTAATGGAATAATCAAAAAGACGAAAGACAAGAATATTAATACATTAGCTAGTATACAAAATATATAAGCTAGCTTAGCTGCTAAATAAACCCGATGATTCATAAGTTCCTTTCTAAATAAAAATCACAATTGTGTGCACAACTGTGATTCAATTCTTTAATGTTTTAAAGATTAGTTGTTTGAAATAACAACTTTAACACCTTTACCCATAGTTGGAGATAATGAGATGTTTTGAATGTATGTACCTTTTACAGTACTTGGTTTTTTAGATTTTAATAAAGCAATAACTGCTTCAACGTTTTCTAAAATATCTTCTGTTTTAGAAGAAACTTTTCCAACTGAAATATGAATGTTTCCATATGAGTCAGTTCTGTATTCAGTTCTTCCTTTTTTAAATTCTTCAGCTGTTTTTAAAGTATCAGTTGTAACTGTTCCAGTTTTTGGGTTAGGCATTAATCCTCTTGGACCTAATACTTTACCATATTTAGCTAATGCTGGCATCATTTTAGCAGTTGTAATAATTAAATCAATTTTTGGAATTAATTTTTCAATATCTTGGATCATATCTGCTCCACCAAAATAATCAATTCCTGCTTTTTTCGCTGCATCTGCATTTAATGTATCATCTAATACTAAAATTCTAATTACTTTACCATTTGATTTAGGTAATGCAATTGAACCTCTTAATTGTTGTTCAACTTTAGTAGTGTCTAAGTTTAATTTAACTGCTAAATCAATTGAACCATCAAATTTAGAGTATGAAGTTTTTTTAGCCAATTCAATTGCTTCATTTAATGGGTAAGCTTTATTTTTTTCAACTAAGTCAGAAACTTTTTTTAAGTTTTTAGTTAATTTAGCCATGATTATTTACCTTTTTTGTAGATTGGATCTACACCTTCAATAACAATACCCATTTGTTTAGCAGTTCCAGCAATCATTCTTAAAACAGCTTCTTCATCATAAGCGTTTGTATCTGGTAATTTGTATTTAGCAATTTCTAATGCTTTAGCTTTTGAAATAGTAGCTACTTTTTCTTTAATTTGGTCTTTAGCACCAGATTTTAAGTTAGCAGCTTCTTTTAATAAAATTGTAACTGGAGTAGTTTTTAAGATGAAATCATAAGATTTATCTTTATACGCAGTAATAATAGTTGGAACTACTTTACCCATTTGATCTTTTGTTTTATCGTTGAATTCTTTTGTGAATTCAGCCATGTTAATACCAACAGATGCTAATGCTGGACCTGGTTTAGCTTGTCCACCAATAAGGTTTAACTTAGCAACTCTAGTAATTTCTTTTGTTTGTTTAGCTTTTGGAGTCACACGCAATACCTTCTTTCTATAAATGTATTCGTTACGTGGTAAATAATGATGGTACTTTCATCTCCCACATGCACGCAAAATAGTTATCTAAAAAGTACTTATATAACCTTATTATTATATAATAATTTTTCTCGTTTGCAAATCTAAGTCTTTTTTTATAATTGAACCTAGCAGTTAATTCAACTGCATTTTTTTAATTATATTTACATTAAAGGAGAATTTATGAAATATATCACTTGATTAAAAAATAGAAACCTATCAAGTACAACCATTGAAATTTATCTTAACAATGCAAACAAATGAAAACTTTATTTAGCTAACAGAAATCCGAATAAAACTTTATTTGTAAACTATATCAATGATTATGCAACTAATCATAAACCCAGAAGTATTAAATTAGTTTATTATTCAATTCTTTCATTGTTTAAATTCGAAAAGAAATTCAAACTGATTTTAGAATGCAAGGATTTGAAACTTCCTAGTATTCAATATCATTTAAAATCTACAATCACTTTGAATGATTTTAAAAATCTAAAGAAACCTAAATCTAATAACTTTTTAGATCAAAGAAATTATCTGATTTTTCATTTATTATTCTTCACTGGATTAAGAGCTTCTGAATTATTAAGATTTGATAAATCATTAATCTATGATTCAAACAAGTTATTAATCCAAGGGAAAGACAATAAATATCGGGTAATATTTTTAAACGATAAATTATTAAAACTATTAAATAATTGAAAACACCCTAAGGTTTGTATTGCATCTAATAAAAAACTATTAACCATTAAACAATTAAATGTAATTGTTAAAGAGTTTTGTTTAAATAATTTTAATAAGTACATTACTACTCATGGGTTAAGAAGAAGCTATGCAACTAACTTATTAAAGAATAATGTAAACATTGAAGTAGTTAGAAGAATTCTTGGTCACACTAATATTAATACTACATCTAATTATTTACATTATACAGACGATGAAATAATTTATGAAATCAAAAAGGTTTTATAAAATTAACTTATTAAATCAATTAATACCAAAAGGAAATATTATGGTTAAATATATCATTTTAGAACAAACCCAAGATCTTTGTTTAGAAACAATTGAATTTGTTTTAAGAAATGCAACTTATGCATCATGTATGGATTTATATAATAAGAACGATTTGTTTAAAGAATTTCAAACAAATGGATATTATGTTATTAATACAGGTATTGATGAACAAGATACATTTAAAAGAAATAATCTTTATTCTAAATTTCATTTAAAAACAAAAATGATTTCTGATGATCAATTAGATCAAATCAAGAAACACATTAATGATTTAAGAATCCAAAATAAACCTATTCATCTTAGCTTCAAAGATTTAGAACTAGACTTAGATTTAATTAAATAATAAAGGATGAAATAATTAAATATGAATAACTATTATTTAATATTAGCTAAGAACCAAAGCGTTGATAAAAAAGATGTAAGCTTAAATATCAGAATCATTAATGATACATACAATGTAAGAATCAATAAGTTAGATGATGTAATAGAAAATGCTAAGGATGCTAAAGCATTAATATTATTATCTTGATCTAAAGCAGAACCTTTATGATATTTACAATTTGCATTAGAACAAAAGAATATACTATGTACTGTTATTGATGAATCTTGATACCAAGAAATCATTAATGAAAACAAATCTACTATTACATTGAGTTTCAAAGATACAGATATAGAAATCATCTTAAACAACTAATAGATATATAAAATAGAAACCAAACAAATGGTTTCTATATAAGCACCATTAGCTTAATTGGAAAGAGCGTATGTCTTCGGAACATAAGGTTATGGGTTCAAATCCTATATGGTGTGCCATTATAAAAAACAAAATCTGAGATTGCCTCAGATTTTTATTTTATATATGATTATTATTTACTGATTGGACCAACAGTTAATGTGTTAGTAGCTGAGTCGAAGTTTCATCCATCTCCAGATGTAGTTGGAATGTGAGGGATTCAAGGAGATTTTGGAGAAACTTGAACAGTGAATGTATATTGTGTTCCTGATGAATTTGTTACTGGATTGAATGTAGGCTTACTATATACAAATTCACCACTATATGGAGGATTACCAAATGCACCCATCAAGGCTCAATTTAAATCATCAGAGACTGTTGGTTTATTTCCACCAGATCCTGTAATACATGCTTTAGCTGACGCTGCTATAGGATCAAATACTCCATGTCAATCAATACCTTCTCTAAATTGTCCTACCAAAATACCTTGTGATGATGAATAACCAGAAGTAATTGTATTTGTGGCTTGGTCATATGTTAAGTATTGACCTCCATCAAAGTTAACTTTAACAGTTGGGTCTAATTTAACTACACATTTAACTTTAGCTAAGAATGGAACTCCTTGGCCACCGTATGGACCTGATTGATCAACAAAATCAATTGATGAAATTAATAGATCTGGAAGACTTGTATGTAATTGAGTCTTAATATTATTTATAGCTGTTTCTTTTGTTGATGGGTCACTTGGTTTTCAAACATTACGCATGTTTTCAGTCATGGTGTTTGAAATATTCATTGCTACTGTAGAGTCAATTTGAACAGGAGGAACATATGCATTTTTTGTAACTGTTAATGTATTAGTCTTTGAATCAAAACTATATTGGTTTTGTGAAAAGTCAGGAATAGATGGGATTCATGATGCAGCTGGTAAAATTTCAACTTTAAGAATATATTTTTTTACACCAGTAGATGATGTTTCAAAAGAACCTGAAATATTATTTCCTAGACGGTATTCACCTGGAGCAAAAGCATATTGGAAATTTTGATTAATGTCATTTCTAATAACATTTATATCTGGGTTTTCAGTATTTGTAATATAGGATTCAACTGAAGGACCTCCATAAAGATCATTACAAACACTTCAGAATTGGTATGCTCAATTAATATCTGGTCTAAATTGGCCAATTAATATAGGATAAGTCTTAATTGAATTTCCATTTAATGTTAAGAAATTATTTTTTGGAAGATTAACTGGAATTGTTGGATCTAAATCTATAGTACATGAGTATTGACTTAAACAATCAGGCACACCTTCTTCTCATTGTTCTGATTCACATGTAAATGTAATATTTGTAACTTTAACACTAGGAACAAGTGTTTGAATTTGACTTTTAATATTATCTTTTGCTTTTTGTTCAGAAGATGGTTCGTTTGCTTTTCAAACTTCTCTCATGTTTGTCATGATGTCTGTATTAATAGTACTTGAAGCGTCTTCAGAAATATTTGGAACTTTAGTTGCAATAGGAGCTTTTACTGTTAGAGTAGTGTTAGAAACATCAAATGATGAACTTGTTGGAATACTTAAGCTTCCTAAACCAGTTAAAGTAAATGATGGTTTATATTGAATATATGTACCTGTTTCATCTCTATTAGAAGTTAACTCACTAACAGTTAAGTATTTAGATGAAATAACATCGTTTGTTTTTAAAGCTTCATTTAGTTGAGTAACTACTTGATCATCTGGAAGAATTTGATTAATAGATGAGATTGTAGATGTAATAGTAGCTAAAATTGATTGTAAGTCAGCTTCTGTTAAACTAGCTGGAACTGGAACACTACTTTTAATAGCAGATGCAGTAGTTACTGATGTTCCATTTGTAGTTAATTCAGCTGTTGAGTTTGGTAAAACTAAGTTTTTTTCTGAACTTAAGTTAACAGTTACAGTATAAGCAACATAACCATCAATAGTTGAAGGTACAATTGATACACTTGCTACTGAAACACTATTATCATGGATTTCAGAAATAGCTAAAACTTTTTCAGAAATTGCATTTTGAATTTGTTGTTCAGTCATTCCATCTGTAACAGTAGAAATAGCAGAAGTAATTGCAGTGTTTAATTCACCCATTACTGAATCTTGAAGTGTTAATGTTTGTTTAATACCTGATTGGATTGAAGCTGTTGTTTTAATAGATTTATTTGTAACTGTGAATTTAGAATCTGATGCAAAGTTTAATTGGTTAGCTGTATCAAATTGAACAGTTGCAAAGTATTTAACAAATACATCTGATGTACTAGCATCTTTTTCTAATGTAACCGATTGAACTGTAATGTTGTTTGGAGCCATGAAATCTAAACCACTGATTCTTGATTTAATACTATCTTGTGCAGTCATTACACTTGCTTCATCTGTTATTTTACTAATTTCATCTGAAACAATATTATAAACTGATGTCATATCGCTTGCTGTTAATGTAACATCTGTTGAAATTGTTGTTTTGATTGGAGTAGTAGTTGAAATTGTTGTTCCACTAACTGTTATTCCATCAGATGAACTTGGTAATACAATATTCTTTTCAGAATGTAGATCTAATGAAACTGAATATGCCACAAAACCTTCTACTGTACTTTTAGTTAATGTAACATTGTTTGCAGTAATCGAATTAGTAGATAATTCTGAAATACCATTAACTGCAGTTGATACTTTTTGTTTTATTTGTTCTTCAGATTCTTCTTTAGTTACTGATGAAATCACATTTGTGATTGCTGTTCTTAATTCAGTTAATATAGATGCAGATAATGTAATATCTTGTTTAAATTTTGTTTGAATTGATGTTTTTGTTCTAACAGTTTGATCTGTTACATCAAATTGATCATTTGTTGGTATTACAAGTGTTTTATCTTTAAGATTGAATGTAAATTCTGCAAAATATTTAACATAGTCTGCTGATGAATTATCAGGAGTTAGTACAACTTCAGAGATTGTAATGTTATTTGAACTCATAAAGTTTAATGCTTCAATTTCTGTTTTTATAGATTGTTTAGCGTTAGGAACTTCTGAGCTACTTGTTAAACTACTAATTTTAGTATTTAAGATATTATAAATAGCGGTCATGTTTTCAACAGTTAAATCTACTTCAGCAGAAATTGTAGTTTTAATTGGAGCATCTGTTGAAACATTCATACCTTTTACTGTCATTCCATTAGATGAATTAGGTAATATGATATTCTTTTCTGAATGTAAATCTAATGATACTGAATAAGCTACTTTTTTATCAACTGTGCTCTTAGTTAATACTACATTAGTTGCTGTAATACCATTTGCTTTTAAATTAGATATATTATTAACTTCTGCAATTACATTATCTTTAATTTGCTGTTCATTATCTGATTCAGTTACTTTTGAAATTACATTATCAATTGCATTTTTTAAATCAACCAGAATAGATGAATCCAAACTAACTTCTGGTTTAATTTGTGTTTCTAGTGCTAATTTGGTTTTAACAGTTTGATCTGTTACTGTGAAAAAATCATTTTCTGGAATTACAACTGTTGCTGTATTTCCATTAAAAGTTAAGTCTACAAAATATTTAACAAAAGCTGATGATGTTGTATCTTGAGTTAAATTAACATCTGTAACAATAACATTATTTGAGCTCATAAAGTTTAATTCATTAATTAGGGATTTAATAACTTCTTTAGCATCAATTAATTGTGAAGCGCTAGTTAATATTTTCATTTGTTCACGAACAATATCATAAATTTCAGACATATTTTGAGCTGTTAATGATACTTGAGTTAGGATTTGTGAGTGAATTGGATTAGGTGTAGATAAAATGTTTCCATTGACTGTTAATCCACCATCAGTTGCGATATCTAATGGATTAGCACAATCTAATGTAACAGAAACACTATATTGTTGATAGAAATCATCAGCAACACTAGAAGTTACTGAAACTGATGATGCACTAATACCATTACTACTTAAATCTGTAATTTTGTTTACTTCAGATTGAATTCTATTTTGAAGTGATTCTGTAGTTTCTGGAGCTACTAAATTAGTAATAATATCTGTGATTACTTTGTTGATTTGAGTAATAGTTTCTGTAGATACAGCGACAGCATTTAAGTATTGTGCAGCAATTTTGTTTTTTACAGTAATTGTATTTGATGCAATTTCAAATGATGCACTAGTATTTGGGAATACCAATTGTTTATCTGCTGGCGCACTTAAAGTAACAGCTGGTGCATAGTAATCAACATTACTTTCAGTTGTTTTATTCATTACAATAGATGAAACTGTAACTTTGTTATCTTTGAATAATTGTACATTTCCAATTTCAGTAGTCAATTTTGTTTGAACTAAAGATTCATTTGCTGCTGATTTCATTCCCTTAATTCCATTTTGAATTAAAGATAACACTTGACCTAACACTTCATCAGTTACTTCGATTTTATTGTTTACTGGTGGAGTTGGAGGAGTGACTGCAATTGCTGTAGCAAATGGTTGAGTACTTGTTCATTGGTTGTCAGCAATTGTGAATGTTTCATTATCAGGAACTGTAATTGGTTTTGTTGGAGTTACTGATAAAGCAAATGATACGTTGTATTTAATTTGATCACCAACTGTTACTTCATTTAATTGTAAATTATCAACACTAATGTTGTTAGTTTTAATAACAGTTACTTCATTTAATTTAGATAAGATAGTTTGTTTTGTTGCTTCTAAATTATCTTTATTGTTTAATGCAGCTAAATTATCTGTGAAAATAGTTGCAATTGCAGTAACATCATCATTAGAGAATGATATATCCTTTTCTGGCTCAGGTTGTGGTTCAGGAGTTGGAGTAACTGTAATTTTAGTGGCTAATGGATTTTTTGTTGAAATAGTATTTCCATTAACATTGAAATATTCATTATCAGCTAATGTTAATTTTTTTCCAGATGATAATGTAATTGAAACATTATATTTAACGTCCACTGAACCTTTAACTGGAGTCATTTCAACACTAGCAACTGTTATCTTGTTAGTAGTAAAGAATGGAATTGCTTCTAATTGAGATTTAATTGATTCTTTTGTAGCATCAACTTGGTCTTCACTTGTCATGTTTGAAACAACACTAACCAATGCATCATTGATAGTTTTCAGTGTTTCTGCACTAACTTCAACATTTTCAGGTGTTGGAGTTGGAGTAGGCGTTGGACCCGGACTAGGTTCAGGTTGTGGTGTTGGAGTAGGATCAATTGGTTGATTTGGATTATCTTCTGGAGTTGTAGAATCTCCATCAATATTTCCACTACCACAAGAAGATACAGTCAATGCAATAGAAACAGGAATTGCAGCTAAAGCTACTGCACTAAATACTCCTGCAATAATTTTAGATTTTAATTTCATAATATTCTCCCTATAGTGTAAAAACTAAATTCATAAATAATATTACATACTTTTATTATAACTCTTTATTAAGACTTTTTACCAAAAATTGTAATCAGTGAGCTACCGTATCTTTGGTGATTATTTCAAATAAAAAAGAAGACAATAAGTCTTCCTTTATTTATCATCCTTAGTACTTAGTTCGAAAATCAAATCCCTTAATTCTGCTGCTTTCTCATAATCTTGATCTTTTGCAGCTTGTAGCATTTGCTTCTTAAGTTCATTGATCATTTGCTTAACTGTTTTGCCTTTTGGGATTTCATTATAATCAAATGCACTAATATTATCTCTAATAGGTTTAATAATAGTTTTAGGAATAATATTGTGTTCTTTATTATATTGTTCTTGAATCTTTCTTCTTCTAATTGTTTCATCTATTGCTATTTGCATAGATTCAGTAATGGTATCTGCATACATGATAACTCTACCATGTTCATTTCTAGCAGCCCTACCAATGATTTGAATCAATGATTTATCATTTCTAAAGAATCCTGGTTTATCAGCATCTAAAATCATTACACAAGAAACTTCTGGAATATCTAACCCTTCTCTTAGAAGATTAATTCCAATTACACAATCATATAATCCTCTTCTTAAATCATTTAATATTTTTGTTCTTTGCAGGGTTTTTAATTCATTATGTAAATAAGCACATTTAATATTTTTATCATGTAAGAATTTTGTTAATTCTTCTGCAAACCTAATGGTCATTACATTGATAAATGTTTTTTCTTTTTTATCAATTTGTTTATGGATTTCATTAATGATGTCATCAACTTGATATTCAGTTTTTCTAATTTGAATAATTGGATCTAATAATCCTGTTGGTCTAACAATTTGTTCTACAACTACATTATCACTGTATTCTTTTTCTCATTCATTAGGAGTTGCAGAAACAAAAATAGAATATTTAATTTTATCTACAAACTCTTCGAAGTTCAATGGTCTGTTATCTAATGCAGATGGTAGTCTAAAACCATATTCAACCAATGATTCTTTTCTTGATTTATCAGTATTAGACATCCCTCTAATTTGTGGAACAGAAATATGAGATTCATCCATGATTAATAATCAATCATTCTTATCTGCAAAGAAATCAATAATGGTATAAGGTTGTTGTCCTGGTTCTCTTTGTTCTAAGTGTCTTGCATAGTTTTCAATCCCGTTACAATAACCAAATTCTAAAATCGATTCAATGTCATGATTTGTTCTTTGTTCAATCCGATGAGCTTCAACGAATTTATTTTCTTTATTGAATTGTTTTACTCTTGCTTCTAGTTCAATGTTAATATCTTTAATGGCTTTATTTAAGTTATCTTCATTAATAATATATTCATTAGCACAAGTTAAATAAAAGGAATCAAGATTTTCTATTACATTAAAGTTTAATGAATCAACTTTAGATATCTTTTCAATTTCATCTCCAAAGAATGAAATTCTAATAAAGAAATCTTCAGTATATCCTAAACCAATTTCAACAACATCACCTTTGTTTCTAAAGGTTCCAGCTTTAACTTCAATGTTGTTACAATTATAATTTAGTTTAACTAAATGTTCTTTTAATTGTTTAATAGATATTTGTTGGTTCCTTTGAATATAAACAGTATGACCAACAAAATCTGCTCTTGACACAGATGCATAAATTGCAGCAACTGAAGCTACAACAATTACATCATCATGATGAGCTAATGAGTTTAATGTTGAAACTCTCATCTTTTCAATTTCTTTATTTGTTAAAGATGATTTTTCAATATATAAATCTTTTCCTGGAATATATGCTTCTGGTTGATAATAATCGAAATAAGAAATAAAGAATTCAACTTTATTGTTAGGAAACAATTCTTTAAGTTCAGAATATAGTTGGGCTGCTAATGTTTTATTATGAGCCATTACTAATGTTTTTTTATTAAGATTATTAATTACATTTGCAATAGTAAAAGTTTTACCGGTCCCTGTTGCACCCAGTAAAACTTGAGATTTCTGATTCTTCTTTAAAATATTGTTAGTAAGTTGTTCAATTGCTTTTGGTTGATCTCCACTAGGAGATAAATTTGTTTTAAGTTCAAATTTAGCCATTTACACTGCAACCCCTGTTTGAATAATCGGATACAGCACTCCTATTCCTATTCCAAATAGAATAGAAGTAGAGCACACATCAAGGATAGTTGCAATTAAAGGGGCTGACATCACAGTTGGATCTTTTCCTAATCTATATGCAATTAAAGGCAAGATTGCACCTAATGTCTTAGATAAAATAATTGCAACTCATAAAGCTAATGAAACCGCTACTGAACAAATTACACAAACAACATATGGTTCATATTTAATTTTAGCTGTATCAATTTGTCTGAATGCAGGAATAGCAAAGAAGATTAATAATCTAACAAAGTTAACAACCATTAAGATAGCTCCTAATGTTGTCCCAACCAAGAATTCCTTCTTAATAACATTCTTATACTCTTTCTTCGTGACATCACCAATGGATAGTGCCCGAATTACAGAGGCTACAGATTGAGACCCAGCATTCCCTGAAGTCCCAGTAATAACTGGAACAATTGGAACTAATAGGATACTAGATACTCCGGCTGTTAATTGTTCTCCTAGTACTTCGAATTGGTTAATAACAATACTCGTTAGTGTTGCTGAAATCATTAAAACCACAATTCAAAAAATACGAGACTTAACAATCGAAAGAACTGATGATTTCATATAAGATTCTTTTAATTCTTTAATCCCATACATATTATAGATATCTTCTGTTACTTCATCTTCTAAAGCAGGAAGAATATCTGAATAGTTAATAACTCCAACCAATTCTTGGTTCTCATTAATTACTGGTAATAAATCCAAGTAACATTCTTGGAACATTTCAATAATTTTTTCAATATCATCATTTGGATTTACATACATTACGTTTTCATCCATAATTGATGTAATCTTATTATTGTATTGTTCTGAGAAAATTAAATCATGTAATGTTACTTTACCTAACAAAACTTTATTAGCATTAATTACATAGAAAGATGTATCATTTTCTAATGAGTCATAATTTCTTTTAAATGAAATCAAACATTCTTTGATAGTCATTGTATCTTCAAATGCTAAGAACTCAGGGTTCATTAAAGAACCAGCTTCATCTTCATCATATTCAGCAATTTCTTTAATTTGATTTCTTAAAGATGAATTTAATGATAATAAAATTTTCTTTTTTAAATGTTCATCATTTTCTTTAATCAAGTCAACAACTTCATCGGGGAACAATGATGTAATAATAATTTTTGCTTGATTATTTGAAGAGATATCTAATATTTGTCTTTGCATATTCTCAGATAAGTTTCTAAACAAAATCCGAGTAGTTTCTTCGTTTGTAATCATTAATACAAAGATAATCATTTCTGGATTAGTTGATTCGTTCAATGCATCAATTAAAATATCAAGCTTATATCTTTTTTCTACTTTCTTGACTTGATCTATTTTTTTAGATTCAAAAGCCAGATTTAGTACATTAAGTAGTTGCGTAGACTTAGAAACTAATAGTTTCTTTTCTTTTCTTGTCTTTAACATATTAACCTCCTACTTAATAACAAAGTTTTAATATTGAACTTTATTCTTTTATATTTGATTCTAGTAATATTAAATTCAACATCTATTCATATATTATAACCATTATTTTACAATAAAAAACATTAAACCCATTTTATTGAGTTTAATGTCTGCAATTATTACATAATTTCAAAATTATGTTGTTATTTTACTAGATACATTTTCAAGAATGTTGGAGTTCTAACAACAATTGATTGGTTTAAATAGTTGGTTGAATTGATATTAATGTTTAATGTTCATTGCATAAGATTTGATGCAAATACTTTTATTGATGAACCTGCTAGGATTTCTTCTTTAGTTCCTTGTCCATAATAAAATGGAGTACCATTAGATGCAGCTGATGTTCAATTATCATTAATGTTATCACATGTAAATGAGATATCAATGATGTCCCCTGCTTTAACTGAAGTAGTAGGAACGTTATTAGATTGATCATTTAAATAATAAATATATGGTTTAAAGTTTGTTGCATCTGTTTTAACTTTTGCTTTTAATTGAATAGTTACAGAGTTATTTACATGGTTTGAAACTCCATAATCAATTGATTCAGCATTATCAGCGAATGCTTGATAAAACAAGAATCTCATTTGATAGACTGCTTCTAAAACTTTAAACTCTTTTGAGTTAGTATTAGATGAATTATAGAATGCCTCCATTCTAGATTTATAAAGTGATTCAGACGTAGATTCTAATGTACCTAATTTTGGAACCAATCCTTTAAATGAATTAGTTACTTGAACTTCTGGAGCAATTGGTGCATTATCTAATTCACTAAACATATCTGTTGGTAATACTAAACTAGTTGATAGTTCATTCGTAGTTGCAGTAGCATCTGAATTATCAGTTATAGTTAGTTTGAATTTAATTTTTTTATTCATTAAATCAAAACTGAAAGTATCTGGACTTATTGAAATAGATTTCATTTTGTTTTGAGTTAATCATTGTTGTTCATTAAAATCAACTAAATTAGATAACAAGTAAGTATTAGCTACAGATTTAGAATCATTTATATCTCAATAATTAGTATTAGATGTTTTTAGTTTATTTCAATCTATTGTTCATGTTGTTGTATTTAATTTATCCACTGCAGCTTTTAAATCTCCTGCAACTGGTGGTGTAGGAGTTGGTGCAACGTTCACAGGAATTTTACTTTCAACAGGACTATTTAAAGATAAATCACATGTTGTTGAGTTTTCTGGGTCTAAATAAAACTTATCTGAGTTTTCTAATGATATTGGTTTAGCACATGTTAATGAAACAAAAGGTGCTAGACTTTTATAAGTTGCAACTGATTCATTTCCTGAATCAATTTCTTCAATATTTAATGAAGTGATTGTTATTTTACTAGATTCTAAAATAGGTGCAATCAATCCTTGAATTCTTTGATTATCAGATTCAGTTGGAGCTTGAGTCAACTTTGAAATTTCACTATTGAACACATCAAACATTTTATTAGTTTGATCTAATGTTATTACACCTTCTTTAATAGTTGGTGTAGGTGCAGGTGGAGCAACATAATTAGGGTTTGCTACCTTTGTTAAAATTGGTTTAACCATTGAGATTTGGTTATTCATGTAATTTAATGTTTCAGTATTTTCTAACTTTATTGTTTTAGTACTAGAAACATCTAATAAAACTGAATAATAAAGATATTGAATATCATTTGGTGTTTCCTGAAAATCTAATGTTATGTTAGTGATTTCAATTACACTCTCTAACAAAATCGGCGCTACTAATTCTTTGATTTTATTAGCGGTAGCTATATCTTGTTCCTCACTACTTAATTCAGATAATTGAGCTGTATAGATTTCAGAAATCTTTTGGATTTGTTGATTAGTAACTAATGCTGTTTTAGAAGATGGGTCTTCTCCAGGATTTGGTGCAACATAACTTGGATTAGCAATACCTGAAGCAATTGCATCAACTGTTGATATCTCATTATTCGATAACGATAACTTTGTGCTATCTTCTAATTTAACAGGTGTATCACTTGCTATCGTAATCACAACTTTGTATGATAAATTCTTATCACTAGTTGTAGCAGGTTGTTCAACTAATGATACGCTTTCAGTATTAATGTTTTTGCTCATTAATACTGGTGCAATTTGTTCTTTCAAACTAGTTTCAGTATTAGTGATATCATCTTTAGTTGATAACTTCTGAACACTAGATGAAATAAAATCATAAATAGAATTAACTTGATCTTTTGCAACTACAACACTATTTTCTGGCTGTGGTACTAAAGAATCATCTGGTTTTGTTTCTTCTTGACTCCCACAAGAAGTTGCAACAATACTAGTAGTAATAGCTATGCTTGGAACACATACTAAAGTTCCAATTAATATATTTCTAAGTTTTCTTTTCATAATATCTAATTATAACAAAAATAGTGGGGCACACCCACTATTTCTTTTGACATTTAGGGCACAAATATGTACCCCGTCCATTCACCTTGATAAACTTAATTTCAGAGTTACAAACTTTGCAATTCTTGTTTTTAGGATGATGGATTTTTAAGTAGTTTTGATAATCCCCTGAATCTACTCCATTGAACTTAAAACTATGAACTGTTGTCCCGTTATGTTCAATTGATGCTTTTAAGATTTCTCTTGCATGATTACAAATCTTTTCACACTGTTTTAAAGTAATCTTATTAGATATAGTTTCAGGATGAATGTTAGTAGCAAATAAGATTTCATCTACATAAATATTCCCAATTCCTGATACGATGGATTGATCTAATAATGTTGTTTTGATCTTTTGAGTTTTTGAATGAATTTTATCAAACAAGAACTTAGCATTAAAATTCGGATTCAATGGATCAATTTCTACTTTAGTTAAAACTTCAAATGAATCTAATAATTCAGATTTAATTAAATGGAATGTTCCAAATCTTCTTGTATCATGATAAATCAATTTAAAATCATCAAACACTAAATAACCCATTGTGTGTTTCAATTGTTCTTTTGAAATCTCATCAACAATAAAGAACTTCCCTTCCATTCTTAAGTGTACTATTCAGATATAACCATTATCTAGATGAAACAACAAGTATTTTCCTCTTCTAGTAATATCTTTGATGGCTGCATTTAAAAGGATTTTCTCAAATTCTTTTTTGGAACAATTTTTAAGGATTTTATCAATAAGAATATGAACTTCTTTAATTTGCTTGTTTAAAACTTTTGTTTTTAAAAAGTTTATAACAACTTGGACTTCTGGAAGTTCTGGCATTATAAATACTTATACAATGTTTTAAGTCCATATCCTTCAAGCACTTCTTTTAGTGCATCATGTTGATAATCCTTGAATTCAAATTGTTGAATTTCATCTTTGTTATATAAATCAGTTTTAATTGTGGCCATTCTTTTACAAAGAAAAGCCATATCTTTACTTTCATTAAACTTAGCTTGTTGAGCTTTTGATAATTCATCTAAATGATCATAGATTTCTTCTAATGTATGATATTTAGTTAATAATTGGATTCCTGTCTTTTCCCCAATCCCTTTAACTCCAGGTAAGTTATCAGATGTATCTCCAACAATCCCTTTATAATCAATTACTTGATTGGGAGTTAATCCATTATTTTTATCTAAGAAATTATCAACATTATGTTCATCTAATATTTTGATTCCTTGTTTCATTAAGAATACTGAAATATTATTTGAAACCAATTGTAATAAGTCTCTATCTGATGAATATAAATGACATTCAACATTATCTTTACTTAATACTTTTGCAGATGATCCAATAATATCATCAGCTTCAATTCCTTCAAGAAATAATACATTGAATCCCATTAAAGCTAATGCATCTTGTGTTGGTTTCAATTGCATTACTAATTCTTCTGGCATCTTAGCTCTGCCTGCTTTATATGCATCGTATTCTTCTGTTCTAAATGTTTTTTTAGAACAATCAAAAGCAATGATTCCATACTTAAAATCATTTGATTCTTTTAATTTAAAGCAAGTATCTATCATTAATCTTAATGCATTGGTTGGAAACAAATTATTTTGTTTATAGTATTCTAATTGATTCATACTTGCATAAAAGAAACGATAAATCATTGAGTTTCCATCAATAATTAAAGCTTTCTTCTTATTATTCATAAACTACACCTTTTCTACTATCTTCTCAATTACAAAATTATTACTAGTTGAATTCTTAAATGGTTTGACTACTACAACATAAAATCCATTATCTATTTGGAAGTCTTCATCAAATGAATAAATATTAATTGGTTTATTATTTACAATTGCATCAACTAAATGCATCACATTATTATTTGTTGTTAACTTCTTAGAATATTTATTAACTTGAATTAAAATTGTTGTTCGATACTTATCTGATATTGTGTTTGAAATCTTGTGGGTTTTAACCACCTCATTAAATTTTTTATCATACATAGATTCAGTTACACTAAACCCTAATAATTCTTCTTCTCATATTGGGTATAAGTGTTCGTCATTAACTACATCATAGTTTAAATTTAAATCAAACAATGGCTTGTTATCTTCAGTATAAATGTTTGCATTCTTTTTAAACATTTCTTCTAGGTTAGCTAATAAGAAACAACGATTAGGTTCTAAACTATCAAATACCCCAACCTTAATCATGTTTTCAATATTCTTCTTGCTAACTCCATTAGCATTCAACATTGAAATAGTTCTAATCGGATCTTTGAATTGTTGGTTTTCTTCTTGAGATCTTAATGAAAGGATTTTCTTTGTTGTCTCATTAGCTATTCCAAGAATTGAATTAAAAGCAAAATAGATTGAATTTTGCATCAATACAAATCCATTTGAAGACATATTAATATCAGGACATTTGAATTCAATATTGTATTTCAATGCTTCTTCTTTATATTGTTTAAGTTTTGATTTCTCTGCAACATTACTTAACAATATAGTAATTGTTTCCAATGGGAAATGTTGTTTTAAATATGCTAATTGATAACTAATTAATGCATAACTTAATGAGTGAGAATGGTTGAATCCATAACTTGCAAATTCATACATAAAGTTAAAGATTTTTTCAGACACTTTTTTATCATATCCATTAGCTATTGAGTTCTTAATGAATTTATCTTTTAGTTCTAAAATAACTGATTCAACTTTCTTAGAAATTGCTTTCCTAAACTTGTCTGATTCAGTAGCATCGAACTTGGCAAACTTTTGCACAATATTAATAATTTGTTCTTGATAAATAATTGCTCCATAAGTTGGATTTAGAATCTCTGATAAGTCTTCATGTAAGTATTCAATCTTATTATTTTTCTTATTGTTGACAAATTCTTTAATATGACTAGAAGCCCCTGGTCTAAATATTGCAGATGTAATTGATAAGTCTTCTAAGCATTTAGGTTGAATATCTCTTAATAGTTTTCTCATCCCAGGAGATTCAAATTGAAAAATCCCATTAGTTTCTGCTTTAGATAATAATGAATAAACCTCTTGAACATTTAAATCAATTTTATTTAAATCAATATCTACTTTTCTAGTAGCTTTAATTAAATCAACAATTTGTTTTATTGTGGTTAAATTTCTTAACCCCAATAAATCTATTTTAATTAATCCTAATTCTTCTAGATACTCCATTGAGTATTGAACTATTATTTTATTATCTGAGTTTTTAACAATTGGAGCAATTTCATAGATTGGTTTATCAGATAAAATTATCCCTGCTGCATGAATTGAGTATTGTCTCGGCATTCCAATTAATCTTTGAGCTAAGTCGAATAATAATTTATTTTCTAAATATATTTCAGAAAGTGCTGGATTATTAATAATTAATTCATCCACATTATTTTCAATTTCTGGAGTTATCTTTTTAGATATTTTATCTACAACACTAATTGGAATTCCTAATATTCTTCCAACATCTCTGATTGCCATCTTTAGTTTATATCTAGAGAAAGTAATAATGTATGTGACATTTTCTTCTCCATATTTATTGATTAGATATTGAATAAGTTTTTCTCTTTTAGTATCCATGATATCAATATCAATATCAGGCATTGTATATCTTGCTTCATTCAAGAATCTTTCAAATAAAAGATTATTTTCGATTGGGTCTAATTTTGTAATATTTAACAAATAAGCAACTAATGAACCAGGAGCAGAACCTCTTCCTGGTCCAATTAAGATTTGATTATTGTTTGCATAATTAATAAAATCAGAAACTACTAAAAAATAATCAACAAAACCTTTAGACACAATCAAATCATATTCAAACTTTAATCTGCTTAAATATGTTTCATTATACTTATTGATTGACTTTAATTTTGAATCTAAGATATCTCAAAAATAAGTATTTTTATCTTTATCACTTGGGATTGGATAATCAATAAAGTGCACTTCTGTTTTTGGAATCACTAATTGAACTGAATCTAATAATTTTTCTAAATTACTTAATTGGGTTTGATTAAATTTATAATCATCATTATCTAGATAATCTTTTGTTTCAGTTAAATTAATAATTTCAAACTCAGAAATTATTTCTTCATTTTTAATTGCATCAATAACCTTTAAATATTTTGTATCTATTTTTTCTTTATGATTTGCACTCATAAAAGCAATTGCTTTTTGATGCTCAATATCATTAATTACATAATAGTCTGTATCTTTAAATGCATCATCATATTCTTTTAAGATTACAGCTACATCATCTTTATTTAATGCAATCGATGAGATATCTTTTTGCAATGATTCAAAACTTGTTAATTTACATAAAGTCTTGTAACCATTATAATTCTTAGCTATTACATAGATTTGATGATCTAAGTAATTCTTAACATTCAAACCAATGATTGGTGTTAAATTATTACTTAAACATTTATTATAAAACTCAATCACCCCATGCATGTTGTCATCTAATAAACAAGCATGCTGTAAGTGATTGTTAATACTATGGTTGATAATATCATCAATACTTAGAGTTGATTCTAAGAAATTGTAATATGATCTAGTATTTAATTTAGTTTTATACAGTTTCTCCATGTTCTAGTTTTTCTTCTAATTCCTTTAAGACTTTTTTAAATTCGGTTTTGTGTTTGATTTTAAAACCACTAGCTAATTTATGCCCACCACCATTATATCTTTGGGCAACATCATTAATTACAATCTTTTTACTTCTGATAGAACCTTTTCAAATCTTATCAGCATAATCATAATAGATTGCCACACAGATATCAAAGTCTTTGATATTGTTTAATAAATAAATTTTTGATGAATTGATTTTCTTTGATTTTAAAACAAGATAACCAATCCCATTCTTAATCTTGATTTTTCTTGTGATTGCTAATTCTTTTTTAATTTCTTTAAATGATTTATCAAATAATAATGAATACACTTCCATTCAATCAGCACCATTATCAATTAATCAACCAGCATGTTCAAATGTATCTTTATTAGGCTGATACATGAATCTATTAGTGTCACCAATCATTCCGATATATAAATACTTAGCTAGTTTTTTAGTGATTTTAAAATCAGGATTGCTTTTAATAAAATTAACTAATACTTCGCAGTTACTTGATTTTGAAGAATCAACTAATTCAACATCACAAAACTTTTCTACAAATGGATGATGATCAAATCTAATTGATGCTTTTGTTAATGTATTTAAATTAGATAATACTCTTGCATTATTTGCAGTATCAACTACTATCCCTAATGAATCTTTAATAAATGATTCATCTACTGGATGTTTGTTGTAATTGTCATTGAAGTAATTATATAGTCTGTTTTTTTCTAATAAATCTAATCCAATAATTGCTACTTCTTTATTGTCTCAATTAGATTCAATTAATTCCTTCATTGCAAAACTAGACCCAAGTGCATCTGGATCTGGTTTCTCATGAATGAAAATAGAAATCTTATCATGTTCATTAATTAGTTTAATAATTTCACTATTTATCACCATTATACTCCTGCACGTTTTCAATCGCTTTTTCTTCTAAACTAAATAACAAGTCAAGTTCTTGTTCTAGTTTAATACTTGTTTCTAATTTTGGTTTAGTAACTGGGTGCTTTGGAGCAAATAATGAACATGAATCTGGAAATTGTTCAATTGATACTTCATAAGTATTGAACTTCTTAGCTAATGCAATAATAGAATTTTTATCAAAACCAATTAATGGTCTGAATACTAACATTCCATCCTTGATAACTTCATTAATTGTATACATGCTTTCTAATGTCTGACTAGCAACTTGTCCAAGAGATTCCCCAGTTACAATTGCTTCACATCCATATTTTTTAGCTAACTTGTTAGCTATTCTAAAAAATGAACGACGCATTAAATTAATTTTATATGATTCTTCTGAAATATGAGCAATCTCATGCATACAATTAGTATAATTACAAACTAATAGTTTTGAATTCTTACTAACACTAAAATTGTTAGTGATGATGTTAGATAGCTTCTTAACTTTTTCTAAACTATTACTACAAGTATGTGGAGGAGTAATAAAAGTTAAGAAAACCAAATCACTTCCTCTTTCTAACATCATTCTACTAGCAACTGGAGAATCAATTCCTCCAGATAATAAAACTAACAACCTTTTAGAAGTTCCAACAGGTAATCCTTTTGCACATTCAATTTTTGATCAATAAACAAAGATGTTAGAATTCTTAACTTCCACATCAAATATGAAGTCTGGGTTTCTTACATCAACTTTTAGATGATCAAAATTCTTTAGAAAGAAACCGCCTAATTCTTGTGATATTTGCATTGAGTTTAAACTAAAGTTTTTATCTTGTCTTCTTGCTTCAACTTTAAAAGTTTTATAGTCTTTGAATTCAGATTTGTTTTCTAAGATAAATGATTTGATTGCTTTGAAATCTTTTTCTAAAGAATGTGCAATTGTTAAATACTGAAATCCTGGAATCAATTTAACTTTATCAACAATGATTTCTAAATCTGATTTTGAAGCAATATTTTCAATTACCATATAATCATATTTAGCAATGATTGAACAACTAATATCTTTTAAGGCTAACTTGGTATTTTTATTTAATATCTTAATAAAATCATTTCTATTTTTTTGCTTTAAAGTTAACTCTGAATACTTGATATATAAAATAGCATTATTCATTGATAGTCTTTATCCATTCTCAGTCTTCTTTAGTAATCTTAGGACTATAACCATTTTTAATATATGTGTTATATCAATCTCTTCCAGCATCAATCATTTCTTTAAAATCCTGGGTAAGATTAAAATCAACTAATCAAGTATTATCATCAGTCACAACAAATTTATTTGGATCAATATAATCTTTTGTTTCTAAGAAACTTACAGCAAAAACCCCTTGCTTGATATTTCTTAAATAACAATACAAAGATAATTGAAAAATGTATTCATCAGGAACAATAATGTTTTTGTCTTTATCAAATCATTTTTCTTTTTTTGTTCCTTTAGATTTAACAATAGGATGATTATTTTCATCCTTTTGTAAAACTAATTGGCCATTAACTGTTTTAAAACTAAAAGCATCAATTGATGTTGTTTTGATTTCAAGCATTCTTTTGTTATTATAATCCAAGTTATCATTAGCATCTACTGGTTCTCCATCCGGAATCCCACCATACACTTCATCATCTTTGAAAATATCAAAACCAATTTTCATTGGATTATAACTAATATATTTAGTGTTTAATTTTTGTTCAACATATGACTTAATTTTAGGTTCAATAATGTTCCCAGCATCTGCAAACATCATATCCATTTCTTCTTTATAAATTCCTACCATTGTAGCTCATGCTTTAGCAGGAGAAGTATATTTGTTGTAACCTAAACAAGCTGCAAATCTTGATCCTGTAATCTTTTTGAATTTTCATTTGTTCTTTTCAATATATTCAGGAGTTAAAACAATTCTATCATCCTTGATTTCAAATTTCTTAGTCATATATTAACCTTTCATCATTATTTCTTAATTGTTTCTAAATAGTTTTGTAAGATAACAAAAGCAGCCATTTTATCTTTCATTTTTTTTCTTGCTGATGCTTTTATTCCAAGGTCCATTAACATTTCAGAACCTTGCAAAGTGCTGAATCTCTCATCAAATAAAACAATGTTAAATTCTGAAAAAGATTCTTTTAATTTTTCTAAGAATTTTTCAACATACAAAGTCATTGGTGTCTTAGAACCAATTGTATTTGTTGGATAACCTAGTAAAATAGTGTCAACTTCTTTTTCATAGGTTTTTAATCAATATCTTAATCTGTTTAAAACTTGTAAGATATCGTTTTTTGAATATTCATAATTCTCAAGTGGATTTGAAATTGTTCTATTATCATCAGTAATTGCAAACCCACAAGTTTTAGTTCCTAAATCTAATGCAATTATGCGCATTTTTTAAATCCGAATGAATCTAGAATAGATACTAAATCATCTTCGAAAATAGTATCATTGATTCCACCTTGTACATAGTTAGGTTTACCACCTGCTTTTGTATTAGGTGCTTGTTGTTTTAATGATGCTACATAATCATTCAAATTAATGTTGTTGTCTTTTGCAAAAGCTTGGTTAGTTGCAATATAGAATTGTCAATTAGTTCCATTTGGTTTAATGAATCAGAAGATTGATGTTTTATCTTCATTGATCAATTCATCAATAATTTGTTTAATTGATTCAGCTGAAGTACTTTCTTTTAAGATGATTAATTTCTTAGGTTCAGTTGAATTCTTCGCAATCTCTTTGTAATGAGAAACAACATATTGTTGGATTTCTTGTAATTTGTTTTTTCTTTTTGAAACTAATAATTCTTTTAAGTTTCCAAAGAATCTATCCATTTCGAAAATATCCATAGTATCAAATGCTTTATCAAAAGTATATAATGCGCCTTTTGCATCAGCATCGAATGCATCTAGGTTGATTAAATCTAATTTGATTGCATTTACTTCTTCTAAGTATTTTTGGTACTTAGTAATTAAACATGCATCAATTGATTTTTGAGTTGATGTTGCTTCAATTCTTCAAGATCCAGAACCTTTTGAATAGTAATCAATGATTCTGAATTTTTCAATATCTTTAGTATTTGAAATATGTGTACCACCACATAATTCAGCTGATACATCACCAATTTTAATTAATCTCAATGGTGAGTTAATCTTCTTATATACATCTTCAAAGTATGCAGATGCATTCATTGCTTTTGCTTGATCTAAAGTTACAAACAAAACATCGGCTTGAATTGCACTTTGGATTTTATCATTTACTCAATTTTGAAGTTCTCTTAATTGTTCATCTGTTAGTTTTTCATGGTATTTAAAATCAAATGTAATTTTATCAACAGATTTAAATGCACCTTCTTGTTTAATATCTTTACTGATTACTTCTTTTAAAGCAGCATGTAATAAGTGTTCAGAAGAGTGTTGTGCTTTAATAATATCTCTGTCTTCTTTATTTACTACTAATGTTACATTTTGGTTTAATTTTAAATTCATGTTTTCACAGTAGTGTAAGTGTTGGAAATTAGGAGCTTTAATTACATCAGAGATAATTTGTTTCTTACCAAATATTCCGGCTTTAATATATCCATTGTCATGAATTTGACCACCTGATGTAGCATAGAATGGAGTGATATCAAATACTGCATAACCAGGTTTATGATATACTCTATCAACTTCATTGAAATCTTTATCAAACAATGCTACAACTTTTGACTTAGTAGTTAATAAATTGTAATCAAATTTAGATTCAACTTTTAATGCTAATAATGCAGCATTTTGTTTTTCAAGACCAGTTGCATTTCTAGTTGATTTTGAAATAATTTGGTGTTCTTTCATTAATTCATCGAAGTTATCTAATTGTAATTCGATTCCTTTTTCTTCACATAATTCAGTAACTAATTCAATTGGGAATCCATATGTAGTTACTAACTCAAAAGCAATTTTAGAATCTACAACTTTGTTATCTAATTCTTCTAATGTTTCATTGAAGTATTTAATTCCATTATTTAAGGTAGCTTTGAAGGCATTGTATTCTTTTTCAAGAATATCTAAAATTAGTTTTTTGTTATCCTTTAGGTTTGGATAATATAAATCCATTACTTCAATGATTGCATCAACTGTTGGTTCTAAGAATTTAGAGTTATTGATTTCTAGTTTTTCACAACAAACCATTGCTCTTCTAATTAATCTTCTTAGAACATATCCTCTATCTTTATTAGATGGTAAACATCCATCATTAATTGCAAATACAGCAGCACGTAAATGGTCTGCAATTACACGATAATTGAAGTTAACTTTTTCTTGGTGTGGTTCTTTAATAAAGAAGTTTTCAACATTGTATTTAGAGTTTGAGAATGTTTGAATAGTTTCAATAATTGGTAAGAATAAATCTGTATCAAAGTTAGTTGGAGCATCTTGAGAAATACTTGCAATTCTTTCTAATCCTGCTCCTGTATCAATATTTTTTCTGAATAATTCAGTGTATACATTTTCACCATTATTGTTGAATTCAGAAAACACGATATTTCAAATTTCAATATATCTATCATTTTCAATATCTTCTTTGATTAATCTATCACCTAGTTTTTTGAAATCATATTTTTCTCCACGGTCATAATGGATTTCAGTACATGGACCACATGGACCATTTCCTACATCTCAGAAGTTACGGTCTCTTCCACATTTTAAAATTCTTTCTGGATTAACACCTAATTTAACTCATGTGTCAAAAGCAATTTGATCTTCTTCAAAAACTGTGAATCATAATCTATCTAAATCAATTTCTCAAACCTTAGTTAATAGTTCAAAAGCAAATTCAATTGCTTCTACTTTGAAATAATCACCAATAGAAAAGTTACCTAACATTTCGAACAATGTTTGGTGTCTTGCTGTTTTACCAACATTAAAAATATCATTAGTTCTAATTGCTTTTTGGTAATTAACTAATCTATTTGATGGTGGGTTTTCAATTCCACTAAAGAATTTCTTTAAAGTTGCAACCCCACTATTGATTCATAATAATGATGGATCATTGTTTGGAATTAATGATGCTGGTTCTAATAAGTAATGTTTTTTTGCTTCAAAAAAATCAATTCATGATTTTCTAATTTCATTTGATGTCATTCTTTTCATAATTTAGCTCCTAATCAAATAATGTTTTTAAAAACTTAACAATTTTATCGGTATTGATTTTTAAATCAACCTTATCTAAAATATTTTTAACATAGCCAAATACTTGTTCAGAAATATTTTGATTTAGCAAGTGATAAAACTCTTTATAAATATGATTTTTCACTAGAAAAATGTGCAAACTCAATTTGAAGTCTACAATTTTTTTATCTAGCTCAGAAAGTTTAAAAACATTTTTTTTCATTTTTTGAAATTAATATTATTATAAAATAAAAAAATTATATAATTATATATATTGTAAATACAATGCATTTATTTTTGATTATAAAGGAGAAAAATTTTTAATGGCTAATATTAAATCTAAGCAAAAAAGCTGTATTAGAAATAAAAGAGTTCACGATAACAGAAAACCTCAATTATCAGCTACTAGAACTCAAGTTAAAAAAACTAGAAAAAATTTAACAGCTGAACAAGTACAACTTGCTTACAAATCATTAGATACTATTGCAAGAAAAGGTATTATTCACAAAAACAAAGCTAACAGATTAAAATCTAGATTAGCAAGAGCTTTAAATCAAGTAAATGCCTAATTTTATTTAATTCATAAATTAATTATTGCTAGGGCAATAATTTTTTTGTACATTTGTAATTCTAACTGTTAGAATCATTTTATCTGTCTTAGAATATTATTGAATAATTATAAAACTCACTTCCATCTATCAGAAGTGAGTTTGTTATTTATACAGGGCTTTTCAAATATAAAGGTTCAATATCAATTGGATCTTTAATTTCTTTGATGTCATCAACTAAATTAAAAAAATGATTTATATAAATATCATTTACTTTACTTTCATCAAATACTTTTAAATCATGATATTTATCGTAGATATGTTTTAATTCAGAATTTAAAACTAATTGAGGTTCTAATAAAACCTTATTGTTTTTATATACTCCGATAAATGATTTTTGACCTTTTGCATCAACTAACCCAATACCATTTTTGTTAGATAGTAATTCTAAACCATTAAACCCAAAAAACTTTTTATCTTTGAAAACAACATAAATAGTTTTAATCACATTAATGGTTCCTTTATTACCAGTATAGTTCCCTGGACCATAATTAAAATAAATATTTTTAATTTCTTTAATATCTGTTTTGTTATTAATTAAAAATGTTTCTAATGAACTATTAACAATATCAATTACTTTGTTATGTGATTCTTCAATTAATCAAACATAGTTTTTTGATTGCTTGTCAAGCAAAATAAAGATAATCTTATCAAAGTTTAAATCAATTAATAAACTATCATATTTCATATTTATTTTAACTCCTGTAGTTTATTGTTAAAAGTATCATCTAAATCAATTTTAATTTCAAATGGTAAGTAAGTAGTAGGATGAATGAATTTTAAATAATAACTATATAGATATTGTTCATATGTATCATTCTTAATACTAGTTCCATATAAAGGATCGTTGTAAACTGGATGATTAATCAAATTCATATGAACTCTGATTTGATGAGTTCTACCTGTTAGTAGTTCACATTCAATCAAAGAGATATTGTTTTTAAGATTTTGCTTAATCAAGAATTTTGTTTTAGCAATCTTTGGATTCTTAGGTTTATTTGTGGTCATTTTTAAACTATTGTCGTGCTTATGACCAATTTCACTTTCAATTAGGAATCAAGTGTCTAATGGTTCTGTAAAATGATTTAAAACCAAGGCTTGATATTTTCTGACAATATCATTATTAATAAACATTTGTTTAAATGCATCTAATGTTTTTTGGTTCTTAGCAATTATCAATAACCCTGCTGTATATTTGTCTAATCTATGGCAAATCCCTTTTCTATCTAATTTCGAATCCTTAATATATTTTCAATCAGTTAGTATATTATCTGATTCAAAGTTATTTTCATGAACCAAAACCCCAGATGGTTTATTAATGATTATAAAATCATCATCTTCATACACTATCTTAATATCATTTAGTAATTTATTTGATTTAGTTGATTCAATGTTTTCAACATCATTATCAACAATGATTTCTAATTCATCATTTGCATTCAATAATTGATTAGTGTTTGATACTAAAAAATTATTAATAAATATCTTTCTATCTATTAATAATTTCTTGAATTGTTTTGGATTAATATCTGTGCACTTTTTAATGTAATCAGATAACTTAATAGTTTCTTTAATGGTTTGTTTCATTTTCTTTTTTATCATTTCTGAACATAATAATAATTCTAACTAATAGCATCACACTGAAACCAACAGACCCAGATACTACAAATATATCAGGTAAATTAAATATTGATGAACCAGCATCTATATAATCAACTACAGTATGGATGCCTGGAACATTCTTATCTGGGTCTACAATAAATCTATCTATTACATTACATGTTCCACCGAATGCTAAAAAGAATAGAAAGATATAAACATATCAGGTGTTTAAAAACAATGCTGCTATAAATGCTATCAACGTTGGGATTAATTGAATCATTAATGTACTAACTCAATTTAAGTTAGCAGCCCCTGAGAATGCTACCCCTGGGTTTAAAACTACTTTATCTAAATGATAATCAATAAAGTAAGATCTCATTGTGAAACATAAACCAAGAATAATTGGAACTAGTAATACAATTAACATCCCCTTAATAAAAAGGTTTCTTACTGACATCAATTTTAAAAAGTATTCTTTAACCCCTTGATGCTTTATTTTGTTAATTGATTTTTCAAAACATATTTTATTCATATTAGTTTGTATATTTTTCTGGATGTTCTTTTTTCATTTTTTTAATGAATTCGTCTTTAGGCATATCTTTGTATTTATTCATTAATTCAACACAATGTTCATATTCTTTCATTGCTCATTTTTCATCTTTGAAACCACTAATTACAACTTTTTTGTTTTGTAAGTTTTTGTAATTAGAGAAGAAGTCTTTAATTTCTTTTAATAAGTGTTCTGGAATATCTTTAAAAGTTTGCATGTGTGCAAATCTTGGATCACAATCAATTACACCAATCAACTTAGTGTCAGTTTCTCCACCATCAACCATTTCCATTGCACCTAAAACTCTACATGGAACTTTTGTCCCTGGTAAAAAAGAATGATCAGCAATTACTAGGATGTCTAATTCATCCCCATCTCAATCTAAAGCTTCTTTTAAGAACCCATAGTTTTGAGGATAATACATTGCTCCATATAAAATTCTGTCAACAGAAATATCTCCTGTAAATCTGTCATATTCATATTTGATATTACTGTTTTTTGGTATTTCAATTGTTGCTGTTAATTTCATAATTTCTCCTTGAAAAAAAATATCTATAAGTTACCTTATAGATATATTATACATTTTTATTCGATATCTTCAATTTCGTATTTGTTTTCGATTGCATTTGGATCTTCATGAATATCTAATGAATCTGATAATTGTTCGTCAATAACCTCTTTAACCCCTTTAGAGAATAAGAATTTCGGAACAGCTTTTCCTGGAACAACTACTTTATCACCAGTTTGAGGGTTTACCCCAACTCTAGTTTGTCTAATTCTAATTTTCATTTTTCCAAGAATCCCAACTTTTACAACTTGTTTTGTCACTAGTTCAACTAATAAACTAGATTCATATTGAGAGATAATTTCTTTAACCACTTTTTTGCTAGATTGTGTAATTTCAGCAATGTCAGCAATTATTTGGGTTTGTGTTTTTGGTTTTTCTGTAATAGCCATGAGATTTTTCTCCTTAAATTTCCATTATATTATACAACATTAAATAGATTCTAACACTAATTTAATCATGTTAGTGAAAGTAGTTTGTCTATCCTCAGCTGGCATTGAATCACCTGTAACCATTGAGTCAGAACAAGTTAAAACACAAGCGGCATTTTTATTTAAGTATAATGCATTAGCAAATAATGCGAAGGCTTCCATTTCAACAACCACTGATTGGCTTCTTTCTTTGATTGCTTCTCAGTTTTCTTTTCTATAGAACACATCACTACTGTGACATCTTCCGAATACAATTTTTTGGTTTAATTTGTTTGCAGTTTCTAAAATAGTAATATTTAATTTTTCAGTTGGAGCCTTGATAACACTAGTTGCATTTTCAAGTCCTAATAACATTGGGTAGTTTGATTCACTATATGCTTCAGATACTAAAATCAAATCACCTACATTAATATCAGCTGAATATGATCCTGCTGAACCAACACGAATAATTGTATCTACATCATAGTAATAATATAGTTCATATGTATAAATTCCAATTGAAGGAATTCCCATACCATGTCCCATTACTGAAACTTCTTTCCCATTATATTTTCCTGTGTAGCAATACATGTTTCTAACATCAGAAACTAATTTTGCATCTTCTAAGAAATTTTCAGCAATTCATTTTGCTCTTAATGGGTCACCTGGCATAATTACTGTTTTAGCAATTTCACCTTTTTTAGCTTTAATATGTGGAGTCATTTTTACCTCTTATTTTATTTTTTGCTAGATTCTAAGTTTGCTAATTCTTCTTTTTGAGAATTAATCTTACCTAGAATTTTTAGACCAGCAGCAGAAAGACCTTTCTTTTTAAGTCTTTTTAATCTTTCAAGTTCATCGATTGTAGTACCAGCATTTTGGATAATCAATGTTTTCTTGATAGTTTCTTTCTTGATAACTTTTTCAACTGGTTTTTGTTCTTTCATTTCAACAACCATGAATTGGTCATAAACTGCTCATGGATCGTTTGAAGTTAAGCTGAAGTCTGTTTTATCAGCTGGTGGGTCTAAGAATCTTTTAATACTTGTGGTTGTTTCTTCCATTGGATTAGCTGGAGCTTTTTTAGCATTCTTAGCTAATAATGGATTTGATTTTGATAAATCTACAAAATATGTATAGATATCAGTTGTTTCTTTTGTAATACCTTGTTTTTTAGCTTCTTGTGCTTGGTATTCTTCGATATATTTGTTGTCTAATAGGAATTTGTGGATTCCTTTTTCTGTTTTATGAATTTGAGTTGTTCCGATTGGATCAAGCGCAACTAAGTCGTTACCTGATAACATTACCAGTGATGCACCACCACCTGTTGAAATTCAACTAAATGAACTTTCTTTATTTAATTTTTCAGCAGCAGCAGCGGAGTCACCACCACCAATAACTGTTAATGCACCTAATTTAGTTCTTTCAGCAATTGCTTCACAGATTTTGTTTGTACCAACTGTGTAGTGGCTAAATTCAGTTACACCCATTGGTCCGTTTCATAGAATACTATTTGATTTAGCAATAATATCTTCGAATTCTTTAATTGATTTAGCACCAATGTCTAATCCGATTAAACCATCTAATCCATCTTCTTTAGTTTTGTAGATAGGTGGAATGTTTGCAAAAGATTGAGCACATAAGAAATCTGATGAAATCACAATTTTATCTTTGTATTCTTTGAAAAGTTCATTTGCTAGTGGAATTAATTCTTTTTCAACTTTTGAGTTACCCATATCATAACCTTGAGCAGCTAAGAATGTGTAAGCCATACCACCAGAGATGATAACTTTATCAGCTTTGTTCAATGCAGATTTTACAGCTAATAATTTATCACTAACTTTAGCACCACCAAACAAGATAGTGAAAGGTCTAATTGGTTCATTAACAACTTTGTTTAATTGAGTTAATTCTCTATACATTAAGAAACCGATTGCATTGTTAGGTTGGAAACTAGCAATTCCATATGTTGAAGCATGTTTTCTGTGAGCAGCACCATAAGCATCATTTACAAACACATCACATAAACTTGCTCAATATTGTGCTAACTCTTGATCATTGTTTGATTCAAGTCCAATGTATTCATCTTCTTTTTTATCAACATCTTGGAATCTTGTGTTTTCTAACACTAAAATTTCTTTTGTTTTTAAATTAGAAACTAATTCTTCAACTTTAGCTCCTTTGTTAGCATTAACAAATGAAACTTTTGGAGTAAGGTTTCCTAATTTATCTGCAATTGTTTTAGCAACTAGTTTTAAAGAGAATGCAGGGTCATTTAAATCTCTAACACAATTAGGTCTACCTAAGTGAGATAAAATAACGATTCTTGCATTGTTGTCAATTAAATATTTTAATGTTGGTAATGTTTCATCGATTCTTTTAAAAGAAGTGATCTTACCATCAATAATCGGAACATTTAAATCCAATCTTACTAACACGATTTTATTAGTAACATCAACTTCTGTAATTAAACGTTTATTCAAATTCATAATTAACCTACTTTTTGATATCTTTCTTTATAAACTATATTATAAATTACTTTATTTATTATATAAAAAAGTATTGAAAATGATTGATTTTTTCACTATTTCTGTACTTTTATCATTGTTTAAATTCAGAAATAATTACTAAATCCATTTCAATTTTTGTCATTGTATATTAATTTAATATACCACACTTTATAATTCTTTGAAAGATAAAATGTCTATTTCAAATAAAAAGCCCACCATTATTTGAAAAATAATAGTGAGTTTCTTTATTTTTTAAGTTTGACAATCTTATCATCTTTTTTAAACCAAAGATCAAATCCTTCATCATTTAACATCGCTACTTCAAAGTTCTTATAAGCTGATTTAAATCTTGGATTCTTATAAAATGTTTCATCCAATAATTCTTTCATTCTATCTCTTTGAGTAAATCCTTCCATGGGGCAACCACATGGAACCACAGGGATTTGATTTTTGTTTGCTGCTTTTTTGATTTCTTTTTCTCTCACCAAGATAAAAGGTCTGATAAATCTAATATCACTTTTATCAAGATACATTGTTGGTTTAAATGTAGAAATCCGACCTTCATTAATCATATTCATAAATAATGTTTCAATCGCATCATCCATATGATGCCCCATTGCAACCTTATTACAACCTAATTCCTTTGCAGCATCAATTAAGATTGCTTTCTTCATTTTTGAACACAAAGAACATTGAATCTTTTGTTTCTTCATATGTTCTTTTAAGATTTCACCCATGTGAGTTGGTTTAATAATAAACTCAACACCTTGGTTTTTTCAATATTCAATAATCGGTTCGTAATCAATAGCACATAGGTTCATCTTTAAATGCACCCCATATACTTCAATGTCCCAATTATGTTCTTTTTTCATTTTGGTTTTAAATAAGCCTAATGCATACAATAAACACATTGAATCTTTACCACCAGAGACTCCAACACATATCTTGTCTCCATTTTGAATTAAATCAAACATTTCACTGGCGTAAATTAATTTACCTAATAAGGTTCTCATAATTATATTTGTTTAGACTTAGCATCTAATTTTTCATGAATATAGATATATTTGTATCTATGAGCTAAATAGTATCCTAGTGCTGCTAATCCCATTAAAACAAAGAATAGAATTAATCCTGTGGCTAATACACCACCATTACTTCCTAATTTTGAGTAATCTGCATCTGAGATAGCAATAAAGCTAAATAAAGACCCACCAATTGCTAATCCGAAAATAGTTGATTTGGTACCACCTGGGTATTTGTTTGAAATTCAGTTAAAGAATAAGATGTTAGCTGCTAATCCTAAACCATAACCAACTAATACAACAATAATGATTGGTCAAGCTCAGTTTAAGCTTAATTCTGCATTTTGACCAACATATGGTAATTTAGAACCAAATCCGACTTGAGTTGCAAATCATGTAGTGTTAAATGATCCAAATACTGATAACATCATACCAGAAGATACTCCTGGAATAAAGCTTACAAATCCAGCCATGAATCCGGCTGCTAATAATAACAATGCTTGTGTAGTTTCAAAGTTTTTAACTATAAAGTTTCCTGGAAAAACTTCTGGCGCTGATAATAAAGAATAACCTGGGAAGTCAGTTCATGCAAATCTTGCTACTAACAATAAAGCAAGAACTACTAGAATCCCTAAGACCATGGTCACAATATATGCAACTGGCCGCTTTGCATTATCTTTTAAATCATCAAATTGGGTTTTCTTAAATGGAACAGGTACTTTATTAGTAAAGTAATATGCTAGTGCAGAAACTATTCCAATTCCAGCAACTCCTAATAACATTGCACTACCATATCCAGCTTCAGCAATTTTTTGGATAACAAAAAATGATAATCCAAACACTGGAATTGCAATTGCAAAGATTGGTAACAATCATAGTAAGTATAATAATCAGTTATAAAAGTTCCCTGGTCTTAAGAAACCATACAACTTTGATTTGAAATCATCAAATAAACTAACGTTAGCATTAATAGAAGATTTTGATAAAGTTGGAATAACTGATGTTAGTCCAAAACTTAAACCAAATACAATTCTTTTTCAAACAGTTTTAGGATCTGTGGCTTCTTTTTTAAGTTGTTCATCAAACTTTGAAACACTCCCTTTTTGTTCTTGGGTTTTGGCTGCTTCAAGTTTTTCTTCTTGTTTTTGTTCTTGGATTACTTCTTGTTTATTGACATCTTTTCTTTCATCAATTTTATGCTTAGTGTTAAGCTGATTTTTTAACCCCTGAGCAAACATTGAATTAGATGAAGAGTCATTTCTATTGTTCTTATTTTTCTTAGCCATAGAACATACCCTTTCATTAAAAATTCATTATGCTTATATTGCATTTACTATATCATTATATAATAAAAATTCATTTATCTTATTTCAAGAAGACTAGAAATTAAATAAAGTTAATTGGTCACTTTCATTCAATTCATCTAGGATTTTTAGTTCCTTCATTGATTCAATATGTTTTTTAGTTACCTTAGTTCTAGACACAATATCTTGGATAGAACTGAATCTCTTTTCTTTTCTTGCTTCAACAATTGATTTAGCAGCAACATCCCCTAATCCATCAATAGTAATGAATGGACAAAGGATTGAATTTGTATCTTTATCAATTTTGAATTCATCAGCTAATGATTCTTCAATTGAGATGTTATTAATTTTGATTCCACGCAATCTTGCTTCTAACGCAACTTCATAAAGTGGTAACAAATCTTTTTCCTTTGTTGTTACACTACTTGCATCTGTTTTAGAGTTCATTCTTGTTTTGATGCTCAGGATTCTATCTTTTAAATTAGAGATTGTTCCTGACATAGTAGCCACATCAAATACTTCAGCTCTAATACTGAAATAAGCAGCATAGTATTGTAATGGATAATAAAGTTTGTATCAAGCAAACATCCAAGCATGTAATACATATGCAGTAGCATGCGCTTTCGGGAACATATACTTAATCTTATTAGCTGATTCAATATATCAATCTGGGATTTTATTATCTCTTAGGATCTTTTCTTGTTCAGGTTTAATTTTCTTTCCTTTTCTAACATCTTCCATAACTTGGAAAGAAACTAATGGATCAATTCCATTTTTGATTAAATAAACCATGATATCATCCCGACAAGCAATTACATCTTCAAGTAATTTACCTTCAGAGATTAATTTTTGTGCATTATCAATTCACACATCAGTTCCGTGAGATAAACCTGAAATCCGAATCAAGTCAGAGAATGATTTAGGGTTTGCTGATTTCAACATTTCCCGCACAAACTTTGTCCCAAACTCAGGTAATGATAAAGCTCCTGTAGTTTCATTAAAAATATCAGCTGGCTCAATTCCTAATGTTTTAATATCAGTGAACACAGACATTACTTTATTATCATGAACTGGAATATCTTTTGGATCAATTCCTGTTAAGTCTTTCAAAATTTTTAGAATCGTTGGATTATCATGACCTAAGATATCGAACTTCAATAAGTTATCATGAATGTTTTCAAAAGCAAAGTGCGTTGTTAATCAACCACCTGAACTATCATCAGCTGGATAATTAATTGGACAAAAATCATAAATACTCATATCAGCTGGAACAACAATTACTCCACCTGGGTGTTGCCCTGTTGTACGTTTAACATCAACAGTTTTTAATGAATATCTTTTTAATGTTGCTGAGTTATAGTTTTGAATATTTTTTCTATTGAAGTATTCTTTAGCATTTGCATAAGAAGTCTTTTCAGCAATAGTTCCAATTGTTCCTGCTCTAAATGCTTTATCTTCTCCAAACATTTCTTTAATGAAATCATGAGCGTGCCCTTGACAAACCCCAGAGAAGTTTAAATCAATATCTGGAACTTTATCACATTTAAATCCTAGGAATGTTTCAAATGGAATATTATGTCCTTCTCCATACATTAATTCATTACAATTAGGACAATTGATTGGCTCTAAGTCAAACCCATCCATTACATCTTTATCTAAATCAAAATTACTATATTTACATTTCTTACATAAATAATGAGGTGGCAATGGATTAACGTCAGTAATGTTTAGAAAAGTAGCTACTAATGATGAACCAACTGAACCTCTAGATCCAACCATGTAACCTTCACTAATTGACTTTTCAACCAATAAATGAGACACTCAATAAACCACTGAATAATTGTTTCCAATAATTGATTCTAGTTCTTTGTTTAATTCATCAGTTACTTGTTTTGGTAATGTATCTCCATAAGTTTTGTGAGCATTTAAATAAACTTCATTTTTTAGTTTATCATTAACTCCATCAATAATTGGTGGGTACAATTCTTTTCTTGTGATGATAATGTTTTCATCAATCATATTTGCAACTTCTTGAGTATTAGTTACAATCAATTGTTTTAAATCAATTCCTTTAACAAATTGATATTCTTCAAACAATTCATCAGTGTTTCTGAAATACATTGAAGGGCTAGCTTTATATTTTGAAAATCTATGAGGTCTTTTATTAAGTCCTGGGATTCTTAAAAACACTTCATGGAATTGTTCATCTGATTTAGCTAGATAATAAGCATCAGAAGTTGCACACATTAATTTCTTTTGTTTATTCCCTAAATCAATTAATTTATTGATTATTAATTTAATATCTTCAACTGAATATTGATTATCTGAAATCTCATGTCTGAAAAGTTCTGGAGAAGGAATTAATAAGAAATCATATTTAGCACATTTCTCATAACTTTCTTCATATGTATCATTTAATAATGAAACAATTAAATCAGATTCTAATGGGTTATTAGCTATTAATAAATTTTCTCTTAATCCTTCAAAATCTTTTCAATGCAATACTGGTTTAGAAACCAAGTTTTTCGTATGAGCAATTGATACTAATTCAAATAAGTCTCTTAATCCTTTTTGGTTTTTTACATAAGCATTTACAATATACCCTCTTGCTGCTTTTGAGTTCTTTTGACTATTACCTATTAATGCATCTAATTTATGAACACTATCAATTTCTTGATCATTGTCTAAGTTCTTTAATTGGTGAAGCATTGATAAATAACATTCATATAAAACTTGAGCATCGTAGTCTGCTCTATGGGCTGCATCAACATCATATCCAATTTTATATTTGTTACACATTTTACCTAATGTATGTGACATCATATCATTCACAGCTCTTGAAATAAATAATGTGTCAATCATTAAGTTATCTAATGGTTTATATCCATAACTGACTAGTTTAGTATTTAAGAACTTGAAGTCAAAACTAACCCCATTATGAGCAATTAATGTTGAACCTTTGATGAAGTCAACAATCTTTTTCATTCCTTCTTCTTGACTAATACCTTCATTATCTAACATTTCATTAGTAATGCTCGTTAACTCAGTTGTAAAGTCTGAAACTGGTTTCTTTGGTTTTAAAAAGAAATCAATCTTCTCAGTAGTTTTATCTTCATTAATCTTAACTGCCCCAAACTCAATAATATCATCTAAGTTCGGATTTAATCCTGATGTTTCTAAGTCAAAAATAACCATTGGTAATTTATCTAATGGTTGATCTTTTTTAGGTAAATTTAAAACACCAATATTGTGTTTATTTGTGATTTCAAATTCAACCCCATAGATAGGATTAATCCCACTACCTTTAAATGTTTTTTCAACACTAGGAAAGTTTTGAACATTTGATCTATCTGTAATTGCGAATCTTTTATATCCAAACTCTTGTAATTGTTCTTTTAATTCAGATAATTCAATAATTCCATCATAAGCTGACATCTTAGAGTGAACTATTAATTCTACTCTTTTGTCTTCATAATTATCTCTTCTAACTAGATGACTAATTACTTTAACAGATCTAATTAATGCAGATAATTCATGATTGAAATCAAACTTATCAATTTCAACCATAATACTCGCTTCAATTAAATCATTAACAACTACTTCTTGAAATAGTTTCTTGTCATCTTCTTTTTTATAAACCTTTTTTAAGAAGAAACAATTTGTTTCGTCGAAGATTCCAATTTTTAATAAGTCATATTTTTTGTTTAAATCTACTAACTCAACACTAAATACATATCCTCTAACTTTACAGAATTTAATGTTAGGGTTTAAGTCGGATAATTTAATACACATTAAATCTGATTTATCACCACTATATTTTGGTTTATCAATAATTTGATGTTCAGTAGATACAGTTGGCATAACAAACTTTTTGTTAGCTAATTCTTGTTTATGTTTTTCTACTTCGTCAGAATATACGTAATCAATTTCGAAATTATCGATGTTTAAAATTTCTTTAATGAAATCACACATTTCATTGTTGATTTTTAAAAAACTATTTAAATCATTTTCTGCAAAATATTTGATTTGAATTTTATTACTGAATTCAATTTGTTGAGATTGAATTGTTAATGTTAACATTTCTAATCCCTTTTGTTTTAAGAAATGAATTAAGTATCTATTAATATCAATTGGATTAGTAATTGAATAACTAAAATTGATCTTTTTATATTTAGCTGATAACAATTTGATCTTCAATAAACTAGGAATTCCAATTCCATCATCAAAAATAAATGAAACATTTAAAACTTCTTCTATTTTAGAACTATCATCATCGTTAATTTCTTTAGCTGATACTTGAATATCATAAGAAACCATATGAGATAACAAATGATTTATCTCATCTTGTGTGTATTTAATTTTTGTTAATAATGTTTTTAAACGTTCCATAATCTATCCTAAGTGTTTAAGTATTTGAGTTTTGAATGATTTTAAATCTTCTCAAGAATTAAGTTTAATGTGTTTGAATTCATTGATTGTTTTGTCAATGATGTTTGTGATATCTAAAAAAGAAATCTCATTGTTTTTGAATTTCTTAAAACAGTATTCATTAACAATATTTACAATAACTGGAATACTATAGTTTTTAGTAGTAAAGAATTCATTGAACCATTTGATAGGAATAAATCTGTTCTCATCAATTGTTTGAAATGTTCAAACAAGATTTGAGAAATCCAATTCATTTACAATTGATTTTTGTTTATTGAATGCATGAATAGCTAAATCAATTGATAGTTTCATGTCTGCTACACTAGCATTCATTAAATAAGAATTATTCTTGTATTTAACAAAAGAATGAACCATTGATTGACGATGCACAATTGGAACAATGTTGATTTCAAAATTAGTTAAATAAGCTGCTTCGACCAATTCATAAAATTTATTAATCATGGTTGCAGAGTCTAAACTAATTTGCTCTCCCATTGATCAATTTGGATGTTTGATTGCGGTTTGAAAATCCACATCTTTTAATTCATCTAATTGTTTATCAAAGAATGGACCACCTGATGCTGTAATATAAATTGTATCAATATTACTATAATCAACTAATAGTAATTCATATAAACTTGAATGCTCAGAATCCACTGGATAAACCTTTGCTTTAGATTTCTTAATTGTATCTAAAAATAGTTTATTCCCAATAACATATGATTCTTTATTAGCTAGTGCTAAATCAATGTTTTGCTCTAAAACTAATTTTGAAATCCTTAATCCATCTCAACCACTAATTGCATTCAAAACAATATCTGGTTTTGTTTGATTTAAGAATTCAATTATTGTTTTATCAGTTACATTATCATCTAAACAAAGTGAAAACAAATTATTATACTTGCTAATAATTTGTTTTGCTTTATCTATATTTTTATAATAAGTGATTCCCACTAATTCTAAATCTTCTAAACAGCTTAGTGCTTGTGTGCCAATTGTTCCTGTAGCACCAAAGATAACTATTCTTTTATTTGTTTTCATAGTTACTCCTTAAGCAATTGCAATGTTTGGCAATAGTACTGCAGTCTTAGCAAATAAGTGCAAGAAGAATGTTAAGATGAAATAGAAACTAAAGACAAATGAGTGAGAATCAATTCTGTCTAAAATCCCACCATGACCTGGAATTAAGTTACCATAGTCTTTAATACGATATTTTCTTTTAAAAGCAGAATAACATAAATCTCCTAGAACAGAGATAACACTAAATGAAAGAATAATTACAATCATTCATCCCCATCATCCTGCTTTTGTTCTTGTCACAAAATTAGGATCTAGTGGCATATTGTAAATAATTTCATTAGTTGGGTTTTCAATTCCTTCTAATTTTCCAAATTGGATTCCAAAGATTTGAAGTAATGATGTCCCATGAGAATCAGCAAAGGCATAGATTACTAAAATCACAACTGATATTACTAATGTTGATGCTAATGCAATTGCAAAACCTTCTCATGTTTTTTTAGGACTAATAACTGGAGCCATCTTATGTTTCCCAAAGAATACTCCTCCAAAGTATGCAAATGAATCCATCATTACTGTAATCAGAAATAAAAACAATAATGTTGTTCATCCATGAACATAGTTAAAGAAGTATATTCCAATAAAGAATCCTGAAGCTACTCCCATTAATAAGCTGAAGATCACTCAGTTTTTAAAAGTGAATTGTTTATATGATAATAATAAAACAACTGCAACAAAACAAGTAATCAATACATTACTTAATAAAACAATGGTAAAGATATTAGTTAGTTGCAATCCAAATATTGCATTACCTACATCAATTACTGCTCGAATTTGAGCAATATCATAATATGCAAAGAAATATAATAAGGTTGGTGAATACACCAAGGATAGCATTGCTAAGGTGACTACTACATAAGGTGCTATCTTAAACCTAAAATAAATATTACATATTTCTTTAGCAATGATGAAAATTAAAGGCATTGTTCAGAAGATTAATAAGAACCCATTGATTTGTTGACCCAATAAGTTGTTTCTTAATGGAGCTCATGTATTGATTCTGTCTGATAGAATAGCAAACAAGAACAATACAACAAAATAAACAACCATGACTGAAGCAGAAACTACTCTTTGTCTCATTGTTTGTTTTGCACTATCATTTAATTTATGGGCTCTTCTTTGGAAAGTCATAACTATTTCAATCCCCCGAATTTTCTGGTTCTAGAATAATAATCTTCTAGATTGTTCAGAAACTCTTCTTTTGAATATTCTGGTCAAGTTAATTTAGAAAATAATAATTCAGCATACGCAACCTCTCATAACAAGAAATTGCTTAAACGATGTTCATTAGCTGTTCTAATTAATAAATCAACTGGACCAAGTTGATCTTTATCAATCAACTTATCCATTGTTTCTAACTCAATATGAGTTGCATGAGTTTCTGATAAATATTTATTAATCCGGTCACAGATGATTTGTTGTGAACCATAATTAAATAAAATATTTAAATTGTATTTGTTGTTTTTGGTCAACTCACAAACTTCTTTAATCTTTTTAACTATCTTATCACTAATTTGTGTTTCTAACCCATTTCAAATTAATCTGATAGAATGCTCATTAAAAAAATCTAGAGTTTTTTTGCTAGTTAACTTGTCCCACAAGATTTTGAAAAGATGAGTTTTCTCTTCTTCAGGACGTTTATGATTTTCTAAACTAAAAAGATACATAGAAATAGTTTTGATGTCTTTTTCTATGCATCATAAAATAACATCCTTAATCTTTTCAGCCCCTTTGGTGTGGCCAAAGATTCTTGGTTTATTTCTTTGTTTAGCTCATCTACCATTACCATCTAAGATAAAGGCAATGTGGTTAAGTTTGTTCATGTTTAGATTTTCATTATTTCTTTTTCTTTGTTAGCATAAACTTCATCAGCTTCAGCATTTACTTTTTTAGTGTATGCATCTAATTCAGTTTGAAAATGTTTTTTATCATCTTCTAAAAGGTTTTCTTCTTTTTTGAATTGGTCTTGAAGTTCTTGTCTGATTAGTCTAACTTTAACCTTAAGATCTTCAACTAATGTTTTAGCTTTTTTAGCTAATTGTTTTCTTGAATCTTCAGTTGGAGCTGGGAAATTGATTCTAATTAAATCAGCGTCAACTTGTGGGTTTAATCCTAAGTTAGCTGCATTGATTCCTGTTGCAATATCTTTTAAAATAGATTTATCATATGGTTTGATAACTAAAGATCTTGGTTCAGGAACTGAAATGTTAGCTACTTGGTTAATTTGCATCATTTCACCATAAGCTTCAACTCTTACAGAATCTAAAATATTTGGATTAGCTCTTCCAACTTGAAGTTTAGCATATTCACTATTTAATCAACTAAAAGCTTTTTGTTTTTCTTCATTAAATAATGATTCATATTTTTTTCAATCAAACATCATGTTCTCCTATTTTTGAATAATTGTTGTAGGGATTTTGTTTTCTAATGCATCAACAATCCCGTTTTCTCTTTCCATATTAAAGATAATGATTTTAATATCATTAGTTCTACATAGTGTTAAAGCCGTTAAATCCATTACTTGTAATTCTTTTGTAATAATTTCATTAAATGTTAATCTTTCAAATCTTGTAGCATTCTTGTTAGTATATGGGTCTGAACAATAAACTCCATCTACTCCATCTTTTCCCATTAAGATTAAATCAGCATCAATTTGTAAAGCTTTTAATACTGAACCAGTATCTGTGGTAAAGAATGATGACCCAGTTCCTGCTGCTAATAAACAAACAGTTCCTAAACTTAAATCTTCTTTTACATGTTTAGCATTATATGGTTCAGCAATTTGATCCATTGATAATGATGAATATGTTTTAGCTTTTACACCACTGTTATTAAATGCATTTTCTAAAACTATTGAATTCATTACTGTTGCAAGCATCCCAATATGGTCAGCATCATTTTTATTAATTTGTAACGGAATCAAAGAGTTACCTCTACAAATATTTCCTCCACCAACAACAATTGCAACATTAAATTTTTCTTTTAAATGTCTAACTTGTTCTACAATACTTTTTAATTTAATTGGATCAATAATTGTATCTTGACCCTCAATAGCAGCACCCGAAATTTTTAATAATATAGTCTGTTTCATAATTTTATAAAAAAAGAAAAATTATAGTTCCCTATTAATTTTTCATTTGTTGCGCTACTTCATCAGCGAATGATGTTTCTTTCTTTTCAATACCATCCCCAAGAACGATATTTAACATTTTAACAGCTTTAACTTTGTTTTGTTCTAAGTATTGTGCTACTGTGATAGCGTTGTCCATTACAAATTTTTGAGGTAATAAACAAACTTCATCAAGTAATTTTTTAATTTTACCTTCAACAATTAAATCTTCTCTTTTAGCTTTTTGTTCTCTTTCTTTTTCATTAGTTACTTGAGATAATTCTTGTTGAAATTGTTCTGCCATGAAAGCTTTTTCATGTGCTAATCAATTAGCTTCAACTTGATCAGCACTTAAGTATTTAGGATTCATTGCAGCAATATGCATACATACATTTTTTAATACTGTTTTATCACATGTACCATCAACTAAGATTGCAGTTGCAACACGGTTGTTCATGTGAGTATAGAAACCAATTGTTTGGTTTCCTTTAGCTTCTAAGATTTCCACTCTTCTTGTAGCAATTTTTTCTCCAATAACTGCTGTTAAATCAAATGCAACATCATTTACTGGTTTATTATCAATCATTAATTTTGTTAAATCAGAAGTTTTTTGACTTAAAACTGCTTTTTTAACGTTGTTTACATATTCAATAAATCTTTCGTTTTTAGCAACGAAGTCTGTTTGACAGTTGATTTCCATGATAGCTACAAAATTATCTGAATCACTAAAAGCTTCAACAATCCCTTCTGCAGCAATTGCATCAGCTTTTTTAGCTGCTTTAACTGCTCCATTTTTTCTTAATCATTCAATAGCTTTTTCAATATCATTATCTGATTCATTTAATGCTTTAATACAATCAGACATCCCAGCATCTGTAAGACGTCTTAATTCTTTTACCAATTCGGCTTTATTCATTAAAAAGTACCCCTTTTATATTTTGAATTTTGTACATATAAGTTTTAAAAACATATTATAAAGATTATATAAAAAATTACATAATTTTTACTTAATATTCCTAATATTATATAAATTTCCGATAAAACTAAAAATAAAAGTGGACAGATAACGTCCACTTTTAAATATCATTCATATTATCGACATCGGGAATGTTGATAACGTTTTATTAATCTTAAACTAAGACTAATAAATAAAGCAATATTTTGCTTAATTTCATCTTTTTCAATTTTTAGTCATTTTTGGAATACCATACACATCTATAAATGTTCTTAAGACTTTAGATGTATATTACTATATTCAACGACATAGGCACTCTCTTAAATGCTTATGCCCAGATAGGGCATGATTCTGTTGAAGCAAAAGTTTTAACTTAAGATCTTTTGCTAGTTGAATATAGCAATATTTATTATAATACTTTATTCATAGCATATAAAATTATTAATAATAAATATATACTATTTTAATAATTGTATTTTAATTTTTATATACAATTAACTTGTACAAAAAATTAGGACACACACCTCTATTAAAAAATTAAAAAATATAATTTAACGAACTATTTATTTAAACAAAATATAGACCATTAGCACCAAGTACTCCCCCATTCTTGGTGCTATTTCTTTTTGATATAATAAATAATGCACTAGGAGTGTAGTTTAATGGTAAAACCATGGTCTCCAAAACCATATTTGTGGGTTCAATTCCTATCACTCCTGCCATTGTATATTGAATACAAAAACACTGACCATTAGTTTTTACATAGGTCAGTGTTTTTTATATTGTGTTTGGAATAGTGGGAGCTCTCCTTTTACTGAATACACAGTAATTGGAGATCTTCCATAGGGGTAGCACTCTAATTTCTGTGTTTTAGAGTAATTATTCAATTATACACAACTTTTAGAATATAATTAAATTAAGTCAAAACTTTTATATTTCGAATTCAAATTTAATGTAACTAGGTTGGTAGTTAGAAGTACAGAATCTAGATCTTTAAAACAAGTATTTGACGGAGAGAATCTTCTAAAAACTGAATTAAAATTTTCAGAGATATTATTAGTGTAAGAGGATTTTCATAATTTTTTAGGTAAGTCATAGAAACGGGTAGTGTCTTCTATGACTTTTTCTAATGTGTTAAATACTCTTGTGTTCACTAATCTTATTCCGTCTTTGATTGAATTGTAATAAGCTAAAGCTTGCTCTTTAGATTCTTGTCTAACAATCATTTTGATTCTGTATTCTAACTTTCTTCTTTGGCTACGAGGCATCATTAATCTGATGTCTTTTAAAACATGGAAGAAACATCTTTGTCTTTTAGCATCCGGATAATATTCTAACAAAACGTTGTTCAATGCAGTTGTTCCATCTGAAACAAATAATTGAATATTATTGATTCCTAATTCGAACTTCAATTTATGCAACAGTTGATTATATGCATCTGAATCCTCTTTATCTGAATAGATATGAGTTAATACTCTTTTCTTTCCTGTTACATCAATTCCAATTGCAGTAATTCTAACTCTCTTTGATTTCTCATTTTCATAGTAAATAACACCGTTTTCATCATGGAAACGGATTTTTCTTTTGTAGTTGAATCATTGACCATCTATGAAAACTACAAGTTGATCATCATGAACAACAGGTTGAGATTTAGTCATTTCTTCTTGTAGGAATTCATTTGCAACCTTAGAGATTCTAGCAATCTCTGAATTTGAAAAATCTATTCCAAAAGTTCCAAAGAAAGTTTTGATAGATTCGTAAGTCATCAACCCATTTGATAGTATCACTGATAACATCATTACATCAAAAAAGAAAGTTCTGGATTTCGATTTGATGATAGAAGATGTGAATTCTGCATTTCGATATCTTGGAAAGTCTACTTTGATTTTTCCTAAGAAAGATTGTCTTTGAATTTCTAAAGAACCATTTCTAATTGCTTCAGGATGTTCTGATTCAAATTGCTCTTGTTCTTTCTCAATAAATTCTTGAATAGTTTGATTAAATACTTTCTTTAAAATTGAAAGTAATTCCATGATTTTATTGTAATCATTTTCATTTAGATTCTGATTCAAAATCCTAGTTAACAACTCAAAAGGAAATAGTTGTTTAAAGTTTGTTTGATACATTCTGTTTAATCCTTTCTTGATCATTTCCCTAATCAATTCTCTTAATGAGTATTTACATTTTACGAATTGTTTTTCTAGTTCATACACATACTTTAAATTCAGCATAATAAAAAGCCCTCCTTTTACTGAATACACAGTAATTGGAGAGCTACCAAAAAATCTAACCTAGAAGTTAAAATGCACGAACAAATATATGATGATGAATTATCGTTTGATTGATTTATATCAACTTTATTTTACCAAAATGATGCATGCAAATTATCAGATGAAAAAGATAAAAAGAAATTAGCAAAAACAGTTGTTAAGAAGTTCAATATCAAAAGTGAAAAATACTGAAGCAAAATCATCAAAGAAAATAACTATGATAAAAATAATTATCCAACTCAAATTGCCTACAGAAATTTTCTTAGAGAATTAAAAGATAAAATAGGTGCATTATCAAATTATTGAATATTAGTAAATACAATATTAGAAATAATAGATGATTAATAATTATAAAGACAATATATTAAAGAACAAAAACTCCATTTATTTTCATTTTATTTTCCTTGATATATTTATTTAGGATGATTTCTAATACATAATATTCTCAATCCATTATTGTATCTGTCACAACTATACCTAAATACAATTCATCACAAGTAACATAATGCTTTCGATTTTTTTTGTCAATTATTTCCTTAAAATTTAACACAACATCATCTAAGCTTCTAAATCTAAAAACTTTTTTGGAAGCTATTTTTTTAATTTGTTTAAGTTCTCTAACTCCTATCATTACATTTCAAGAAAATGAGGTAATCTCAAAGCCAACCTTTTTATTTGTTTTAGTATCTTTAAAAATAAAATCTGGTCCATTAATTTTACCCTGAGATTTTGTGTTTTGACCATTGTATTCTAATAATCTAAAATCATTAAGCCACATCTTTGGAACCCCAATAAGTGCATGATGATTATTCCATCAATAAAATTCAGGATTATACTTGTCCGATTCATTGTTAAACCCAATTTTATTTTTCAAATCAATTATTAATGGAAAACTCAACAAATTCTGTTCTATATATTCTTGTTCTATCCAACCTTTTTCAAATAATAATCGAGGGATTGAATCTAGAAAATTGATGTTATACTTATTTGATAAAAATGTTAAGTGTTCAGCACAAAGCATGGCACCGGAAATATTAATTTTTTTTGGTTCCAACATTGGGAACAAACTAAAGCAATATTCTGAAATTTTGTTCCCGCAGCAAAATTCATAATCGCCTATATTTGTATATTCCGTATAAGTGCACTCATTGTTTTTAATTTTACTTAATTGCTCTTCTCCGATTGGACCATTTTGCATCCAAGAAAAATATATATCATCTTTTGACATAAATTACCCCCTATAAATTATCTTAATATAATCTTTAATATATTTTATAACCTTATTTAATCTATTAGGTTTAATCTTAGTATATCCTAATAGTTCACTCTCATTAATATCTTTTAATAAAGTGATGTTTCCATCTTCATTTCAATAAAAATAGTTCTTATCATATAAAGTATGAATATTAGGTGTTAATGGTAAAAAGTTATTACAATCAGAGATTTGATCTAATACTGTTGTATCACTAGTTTTTAAATATTCTTCCTTGATAGCATAAACTGGTTTAATGTGAGCAAATTCAATAACTGAAGTATTTGTATTCAAATCAAAATATTCTTTTGATAATTCAGTTTTAGGATATTCTGAATGATATGCTGAAAGAATATCTTCAATTCCTTTTCTATAGATGCTTCTTTGTTTATTAATAATACTTATAATGTTGTTTCATTTAGTTATTCTACTTTTCATTTGGTTTTCAAATTCTTTTTTGATAGCTTCTCAATTTCTTGGAGCTAATTTGAAATCAATGAATTTATTTCTGAGCAAGCTATCTGAATTTATTCATTTATCAAACATGATGCATTTAGAATCATAATTATCATTATTGAATAATTCTTTTCAGATGTCTTGATAGTCTACATTATCATAATAACTTTTTATTTTTTTAGATTGTTGTAAGACTTGAAAAAAGAAACCATATAAATACTCTTCATCTTGATATCTTGTTTTTAACATTCCTTTTCCATGTCCTTGCCCACTGGGGTTAGAACCAATTAATAAGTATTCAACATTCCTGAAAGTGATTTCATGCATAGGAGTATTGTAAATAAACTTATTTAATTTTTCTAATTGAAGGGCACTTAAATCAATATATGGTTTTCTTCCGTTTTGTTCTTCTAACGAATGTTCTATTGCTAGAATAGCTAAGATTTGTTTTCTATATTCTAGTCTTGTTTGTTTATGTTGTTTATGTGCTGGAGTTGTGAATCTTGTAATCTGAGCTTTATGAAAAACTACTTTAAAATCATGAACGAAGTTTTGTTCATCTACTAAGATATAAAAAGTTAGTTTATTGTTAGGTCTTAAATAATCACCACTATATGCATCAAGCTTAACAACTTTAAAATCAAACTCTTTTGGATCAAAATCTAATTTCTTTTTATTAGAACTTAAACTCATTGAATATACCTTCTAATACTTCAACACAAATTGAGTTGCCACATAAAAGGATTTGTTTCGTATCTGTAATTAGATTCGTGTTTTTAACTCTTAAATAATCATTAGTACTAAAACCCATATATCTAAAACATTCTTCTGGTAACATCTCTCTGATTTTATTTAATCCATAATATAGTTTGATTCTACTCATTGCCCCTGTTGCTGTTAGGGTTGGTCCTGAGTAATTAATATCATATACAAAGCTTTCACTTTGGAAGTTGGTGTATCCTTTTAGTTGATACTTTAAGATATTTTGATTTGTTACTTTCGAGTTCGATAATTCATACTTGTTATACTTACTAACATAGTTATCAACATTCTTATTTAGAATATGTTTTAATAGTTTCTTTGGTTTTTTGATTTCATCTAATTTAGGAAACTCAAAGTTAACTTTTTGTTTATGATCTTTTAAAACTGAAATTGCAAAAACTCTTTCTCTGTTTTGAGGGCCATGAAAGTTAGCTGCATTTAATACATATCATTTTGTTTCATATCCTAATTCAGCTAATCTATCTAATCAACTATTAAATGTATCAATATGATTTTTATTAACTATTGCTTTTACATTTTCTAATAATAAGTATTTAGGTAATTTAGATTTATTACAAGAATACATTTCAGTTAAGATTCTTTCTACTTGTCATAATAAACCACTTCTAGTATTAGAACCTTTAATAAATCCTTTTTGTTTTCCTTGGTTTGAAATATCTTGACAAGGAAATGAATATGTAAAGATATCAATATCATCTGGCATTTGATCACCTTTTACAGATGAGATATCAAATAAATTATTTGCAACATTCTTGGATTGGTTTAATCAAAATCCAACTTCTGTGTTGGTTCTTAATTTATCAAACACTTGTTTTGTGATTGGTTTCTTAGAATCATTACTTAATGTAACATTATCTAAGAATGTTTCTTTTTTAGCTTTGGTTGGATGATGAATTGCTTGGTATCCAATAATTGCTGGAATAAATCATTCAATGATCCCAACTGATTGTATTTCTCAGTCTTTTGACTTAGCAATATTCTTTAATGCTTTGTATTGAGAACCTATCCCAGCAAATGCTTCAAATAACTTAATTTTATGTCCCATAATTTTTATTAATGGAACTTTGGTTTTCATATATATAAAATATATATGCTTTC
>JAHHTF010000020.1 GCA_020024775.1 Ureaplasma sp.
TGAATACAAGAAAAAGGTTTTAAATATTTAGTCCAGTGATAGGGGATATGTCTATTTGTGATTAACACAAGTCCTTTTTTATTTAATTTTTTAACTTTTTGAAATTCTTACATTAGTTTAGTATGGAGGAATAAACTAATTATGTTAAAGATTAAAACTAGTGAACCTAATATCAATTTATTTGAAAAACAATTTTGTAAAAATATTGTAGATGTCAAGAATACTAGTATTGAAGTTATATCTACAAATTCAAAATTATTAGATCAAGCTTTGGAGTGTCAAGGAATTCCTAGAGGTCGGATTACTGAAATCTATGGTAGCGAATCATCTGGGAAAACTACCTTGTGTTTAGAAATTGTAAAAGCTAATCAGGCACAAAACCAAAAGACTTTATTTATTGATGTTGAAGGTTCTACTAATGTAGACTATTTAAAGAAACTAAATATTAATTTAGATTTAATTACTATCGTACAACCATTATCTGGAGAAATGGTTTTCTCTATGATTGAATGTGCTTTAAAGAATGATTCTTTTGATTTGATTATTGTTGATAGTGTTGCTGCAATGATTTCATCTTCAGAACATGAAACTAATATTGAAGAGAATTCAGTATTAGGAACTCATGCAAGAATGATGTCCAGAGGATTAAGAAGAGTGCAGAACCTTTTATATGATTCAAAGACGGCTATCATCTTTATTAACCAATTAAGAGAAAAGATTGGGGTTTTCTTTGGGAACCCAGAAACTACTACTGGTGGTAGAGCATTAAGATTCTTTTCTACTATTAGAATGGAAATCAAAAAGGTTGATTTAATTAAGAACTCCCAAGATAAAATAGGAATTAAATCAAGAGTAACGGTTACCAAAAATAAACTTGGAAAACCATTCAATAGTGCCTTCATCAATATTTATTTTAATGAAGGATATAACTATACAAAAGATATGGTTGAGTATGCTGTTGAAAAAGAAATCATCACTAAGAATGGTTCTTGATATTATTTGAATTCAGAGAAACTTGCCCAGGGGTTAAATAACCTAATTGACTACTATAATAAAGAACCTGAGAAGTTCAAAGAACTAGAATCTCTTATTAACGAGAAATTATAAAATAAAATTAACCTTCGATTACGTTCACTGTAATTTGAGGGTTAATTTCATCTTTTAATATAGCTTCTACACCATCTTTATAAGTATTATCAATCATATTACATCCAACACATGCTCCAAGAATTCTTAAAGTTACTACATTGTTATCATAACTTACAAACTCTAAGTCACCACCATCTTGTTGGATATACATTCTAATGGTATCAATTACTTCTTTGATGTCTTCTATAATTTTAGAATCTTCCATTATTTAACCTTAATAATTTATCGTATGATATCTTAGAGAAAGTAACAATTAAATATGAATCTTTTGATACTACAAAATAATATCCATACATTTCTGGATGTTGATAATAATAAAATCTACCATCATCGTAGCTTGGATTTAATCTATTTAAAAGTTTATTAATTTCATCTCTAATTAGATAATCTTCTAGTTTTTGATAATTCTTAATTCTTTCTTTAATCCTCACTAACACATGATCAGATAAATTAAATCTTCTAAAAGTATAATAGGACATTATTTAGATAGTTCTTCAATCAAAGAAGGGATTAAGAAATCAAGTAAGTGTTCATTCTTATATGATCATGGGATAACTAAATTAGCTTCATTTTTCAATGGAGCAATAAATTTATCATACATTAAACTAACACAGTTTAATCATTGGTTAGCAACTGAATCAATGGTACGTCCTCTTTCGTTAACATCACGTTTGATTCTTCTAATTAAACATTCATCCTTAGGTGTATCAATAAACAATGATAATCTAGCGATTTGTTTTAGTTCTGGTTGTGATAAAGTATGTAATCCTTCAATAATAACAAAATCAACGTCTTTGATTTCTACAACATTCAATACCTTTTTATGAATTGAATAATCATATTGAGGAATAGTTACATATTGTGTATCAATTAATTGTTTTACATCATCGATTAACATATCTCATTCAAATGCATTAAGATCATCATAATTGAATGTAGATACTTGTTCTTGCGGAACATCAACATAATATGCATCTTGGCAAATGATTGCAGTTTTATATCCTTTATCACCTAATTTATCTGATAGCATTTTGGATACTGTAGTTTTACCAGAACCTGAACTACCACATATAAGAATTAATATAGGCTTTTTCATAATATTGTAATTATTTTATAAAAAATAATTTTAATTTCAAAAATAACCATCCTATAATATACCCCATTTATCTTAAATAGATATAAAAATACCAAGGACGAGCCTTGGTATATTTAAAAGAAAGATTTTTTAATAATAATATTAAGAATTTTAGAATTTCAATAATGAATATGTTTTACCTTCTAAACTATCTTTTCCATTAAGGAATTCTAATTCGATTAAAAACATATTAGCTACAACTGTAGCATTTGCTTGTTTAACAATCTTTTGAACCGCTCCCACAGTTCCACCTGTAGCTAGCAAGTCATCAATGATTAAAACCTTTTGATTAGGTTTAATTGCATCTTTATGAATTTCAATAGTTGATGATCCATATTCTAAATCATATGATACTGAAATTGATTCTCTTGGTAATTTATTTGGTTTTCTAGCTAGGATAAAAGGAAGGTTATTGTTAATAGCTAGAGGGGCACCAAATAAGAATCCTCTTGATTCTACACCAACAATGATGTCTGGTTTTACTTGTTTGATAATTTCAGACATTTCATCAATTACTTCTTTGAATGCTACCGGATCTTCTAGAACCGGTGTAATATCTTTAAAAATAATTCCTTCTTTGGGGAAGTTTGGAACATCTTTAATTAATGTTTCATATTTTTTGTTCATATAATCATATCTCCATTTTAAATAAATCTATTAATACCAAATATTTCTTGTTCATCTAGTTTATCGAAATCTTTTGGTCTTCTCTTAGTGTTAGGTTGTGCTTTAATTAAGTATTTATGAATTAGTTTTTCTCCGTTATGTTTAATGAATAAACGTTTGAATAATAAACCAACATAGATTAAGTTGCTAATCAATACTATATTTGTTATTGCAATCACAATAGTGGCAACAAAGGCAAGAACCATTGGATAAATATATATATTGTTAAGTGGGATAATAAACAATAAATTAATTACTGCGAATCCCAAGGAAAAAAGAATAAATAAGGGAAGGTTTTTTTCGTTTTGATATCTAATAGCAGACTTGATGTCTTCTTTTTCAAATACTTGTTTTAAATTGATATTTAGTTTGTAATCAGCAAACATAATAAAATTCATTAAAGCAAAGAATAAGAATACTTCAGCCGCAGACATTAAAGAGTTTGTGTCAAAAGGTATTCTTGTGATACCAATTGTTCCCGCAATAACAAAAAGATTAAATAATAGGATTAAGAAATACATTAGCATGTTAGCAAATCCTAATCAGATTAATGATCACACCAATAAGAAGGCAATAGCAATAAAGATACAAATAATTAATGTTTGTTTTAAAGCTAATTCTGGTGTTGGATTGTTAAATAAGATTTGAATATTATTGAAAAGGTCGTTTTGAGTAGTTAATCCTGGGATGCCCATTGATTGAACTAATTTAAGGTATTTATGTTCTATAGGGTCAGCTAGGACTGTATGAAAAACTTGAGGGTCTAAATATTTAGATAACACAATAAAGTATTCATGGCCATTGTCGTGACTAGTTTCAACAATTGAATAAATATATGCATTGAAAGGTTTTGTTAGTTGAGTGATTTGATCAGTAGTTAATTGTTGTTGGGATTTGATAAATAATGATGATGTATTGTTGAAGTCTGAAGAAAAACCAAAACCAAATACAATCAAGATCACTATAGCAACAATTAATATACAGAATAATATTAAGGAAAGAATGAAAACTCAATTGTTTTTAACTTGTTCAAAGAAACAATTTTTACTTACATTTTGTGTTACCTTATTGGAAATTAAAAGGATGTTTTTGGAACCTGTATAACTAAAGTTAGTTTTATTGAATTCAATTAACAGATCAACATATTCTTTAGTCAAGAATAGTTTCATTCTGTTTTCTGCAACATAAATGAATAGTCATAATAATAAACAGTATATTATGGAATTAAAAAGTATTGATACAAACGACGCAGCAACTAATATTGAACCGAATGATACTAGTTGATATTTACCGAAGAAAAGGAAGGATAGTCCGATAATTAAAGCCGTTAAATGATATCCAATACTTAGTCTAGCATATTTCTTAATTGCAAATACAAATGAGTTATACAGGTTGAGATGGGTTTTAATACCTATCTTGAAATAATCTAACATCATTATATTTGGTACAAAAGATAATAAACTAAATACCGATAATGAAAGGAATGTATTGAATGAGAAAGGGGTTCCCAATCCAATGTAAAATAAAGAACTAATAGTAAAGGAAAGTAGGGAAATGATAGTCGCTATCAGTCCTGGAATTCTATAAAGGATACTTACAATAATTCCTACCAATAAAATTAACACAATAATTGCTAGGAATGTAGATAAATAAGTAGGAGCACCAGTTAATGAAACTGATTGCTTTGTTTTAACAATATTGTAGCTATCTAAGAATTGTTTAGTGAAACCAACAACAGCACTAACATTCACTGCATCTAAATTTGGTTTTTCTTTAATAGCAGCAACGTTTGTTAATGGAGATGAGAAATAGTTAAAATCAGTTTTTGCTGATTTTAATAGTTTAGCAATATCAGTTGAGTTATATCCATTTGCAGTTAAATAACTTAAATCAGGTGTAATTGCATCTGAATAATAATTATTAGCAATAAAATCTTTTTTTCTTGTTTTTAATGCGGGATCTTCATTTACTTTAGTTTCATCTTGTAAATCAGATGGTAAAAAATCATTTGTAGTATCTTGGTACAAATTAAAGAAGTTGTAGTAGTCAATAGATACAAATGTTTTTGAGATTAATGGGTTGTCATTTAGGTTTCAACTAAATAAGAATCTAGGAATACCTAAACGGTTATCAGAAGATTTAAAATTCTTTTCTTTATATTCTTTTAAAGTTGTTTTATCATCAGTTGTAGCAACAGTGTCATCAGTTGGTGGAACTGAGATTTCTGCAGTACTATAATAACCTTTTAATAATTCAATTAAAGGGTCTTTTGATCATTCAACATTATTACTAGATTCAAAACTTAATGCATTAGATAATAATTGTAAAGGAGTTTCATTATTAATACTTGTTGGAACAGTTCTATTTTTAAATAAATAGTAACCAATGTCTTTTTCATATGGTGTTAAAGTATTAATCATGTTTTTAGCAATTTTAATACCTACTGGATCTGAACCAATCATGTTATTGTTTGATGCATCATATAAATACACAGCAATATATGACAACTGTAATTCAGTTATCAGTTTAGCTCTATTGATTCAAATTAATTGAGTGTTAGTAGGAGCTGGTAAAGTTCCTGTTGTATCATCAGAATTTGTTTCATTTCATTTTTGAACAACTTCATCATGAGTAAAAATTGTATCTTTTTCAGAAGTTCATTGAGTATTGAAATTTTTAATAAATTCTTTTTGGAAATTAGATAAATTTCAATAGTTAACATTTTCTTTTCCAGATACTGTTGGTTTATTAGGTTTAACTGGTTTTGGTAAACTAATTTTAAAACCATTAGTTGAAATTTCAGATGTGTCTGTAACTAATGGAATATTTGGTGTATTGAAATCGATGTTAGGATTTGAATTACTTTTGTTGTATTCAACTAATCTTAAGTTATAGTTGTTACATACTTTATAGAATGTATCGATTTGTTGTCTAATACTTGCAGTGTAATCAAAATCTTTGCTTAAATCTTTACTATTAACATTTGATCATGCTGTTGCATTATTGTAGTTAAAGAATGGATCATTAGTATTTACAGTTAAAAATATATTCCCATATTTGTAAGGTGCAATATCTTTTTCTGGTTGAGATTCTTGCACATTATAATCAATTGAGAATTCAGATAAGTTATTAGAAGTTAAATTATTGTATAAAGCTGTTGAGGCTTGTTCGACATCTTTGTTATCGGCATTATAATCTGTTGATTTATTTTGATTTAATAACAGACTATATTTAAGTCTTAATTGATCACCAAAGTCTTTAGATTGTTTATTTTTAGAAGTTTTAGTAAATGAAAAACTAGCAAAGATTATCCCAATAATAGATATGAACAAACATATTATTATTGCAATAACCCCTGCTGATTTCCAATTTACTTTTTTGTTGCCATTAAACTTCTTGTCTTTAGTATTCATTTTTAATATTTTAATCCGATAAAAATTACTTATATATTATATTAAAAATTTTCTATTAATATGAATAAAATTTTAGTTAATTCTAAAGAACACTCTTTTAGGTTTTCTTCAAATTCGGATTTTGATTTTTTTGAATAAATATTGTCAGAAATAATTTTTATAGAATTGAATTTTTTATCATAATGTTTGCATGCAAATCCTAAGCATGCAGCTTCCATGTCAAAAGCAGATACATTTTCTACTTCAGTAAATCTTTTATAATTATTGATATGTATAAAAGAATCTGATGTTGCAATTGGTTTAATTTCTGAATTTATGTTCTTAAGTGCTAAAACACTTTTAATAATTTTGGTATTAAATTCATCACAATTAAATACTTTTCCTTTTCTTGGAATTTCATTTAATTCATATCCAAATTCTGAAAAGTCTACATCAAGAAATTGTGCAGAACTTGCTACCACTACATCTAAACATTTCATGGTGTTTAAAACTGATCCAGATGTCCCTAAATTAAACACAGTATCAATCTTTTTGAATTTAGAAAGTGCAATACTAACACACATTAAAGCATTCTCTTTACCAACATCACTAAACACTAATAAGTTCTTTTTATCTAACTTATAGAAATCATAACCTAGATGTTTAATCTCTTTGTATTTACTTAAATCTAGTGCTAGTTCATCTTTCATTGCTACAACAAATAAATTCATTTTATTGCCCCTTGTTTTTTACAATATCAATATTTAAATAATAGTTTTTAAATTCTTCTTCTTGGAAGATTCTTGCTTTTAATGCAATGATTAAATCTTCTTTTTGTTCTTCAGTTAAATCATAACTTGGATCAATTATGATACATAATAAATGAGCTGATTTAGCAGTAAAACATTTCTTGATTTCTTTGAACTCTTTACAGATATTTAAAATCAATTTTGACTTAAACATTATGTCTTCTTGTTGACCTTGTCTAGCACCTTCTTTAGATGCACTTAATCGATCAGCAACTTTTGTTATTGCTAAATAAATATCATCATTACATGTGGGATCATGGTGGTGGGCTATAACACTTTTAATATCTTCACTTAGATTACATTCTTCTGCAATTTCAATTCCTGTATCCACATGTGATTCTTGGTTCTCTAAGTCTTTAGCTTTTCCAATGTCATGGAACAATCCACACAAGCTAGCTTTGTGAGCATCAAGCCCTAATTTTCTAGCAATATAACCTGCTAACTTTCCTGTTTCAATTGAGTGTTCTAATGTACTTTGATTGTAACTGAAACGGTGTTTTAGTTTCCCTAGATATCCAAAGATTTTTGGATCTAAATTATGTTCATTGAATTCAGTTTCTAAAACTTCTTGTCCTAAAGCAATTGCATCTTCATTAGCTTTTGTAATTGCTCTTTGATAATAATTGTTAATCTTAACTTCATCAATATATTCACTTTTAGAATCTAATAATAGTTGCAACAATACTCTACCAATTTCTCTTTTAAAAGGATTAGATGCAGATACTTTAATTAGTGGAGAATCTTCTGTAATTTGAATATTAGTTCCTGTTAAGTTTTCCATGATTCTTTTATTCACAGAATTCTTTCCTAACAATCTTTTTTTACGTTCTTCATTATCACATCTAACAGTTGTAAATGTTTGATAGTTTAGTTTCTTATAATTCACAGATTCAATTGCTTCAATAAACAATTGTTTAGTGAAGTTTTTAAATTCATTTATATAGTCTTGTTTTGTTTTCTTATATCATTCAGCTAAATCTTTTGTGACTAATTGTTTTGCATCAGTTACTAATTGTTTTTTCTTTTTTATAAAAACAATAATAATTGTTAAACAAATTACAAAAGCAAGCAAAAAGATAATAAACAAAACTAAAAATGCAATTCCTGATTTAGACATGTTTTACACCTTTCAACTATTATTAATTTGGCTAATTGTTCTTTTCATTGATGCTTCAATTGCATTGCAAACTCCTCATAGTAAATAAATATAAACAGGAGTTTTAAAACATTCTTTTACCACCCTTGGGATTAAATAGAATAGATAACCATATTTTATATAACTATTTGGTGTTTTGTGATTAATATAAATTAAATATTCAACAGCAGACACTGGTCCTAAAATAAAACTAAAGATAGTTGTAATTAAACAACTAATTAATATCATATAAAAAAACTTGTAATTTGACTTCCTTTTATATTTAATAATACAGATAGTCTGGATCATAATATAAAAACAAAAGATTAAACAACCCAATACTATCATTAAGGTTTTGGTTGTTAGGTCCGTTCCTTGTTTTTTGTTTAATAAATCATATTGATATATAAACACCAAAAGAAAGAATAGTATCAAAAACAAACTAAACAAATTAAATACTATTTGAGTTAAGATAAAACTATATTTGAATGGTTTCTTGGTTAATGATATTCGATAGTTTAAATATGCAATGATACCAGAAATCAAACCTACCATTGGTTCTTGAATTGCATATAATCAAAACCAAATCCCACCATGCATCAAGAAAGTAATTGTATCAATTGTAGCCCCCATAACTAAACCAACTACAGGACCAAAAAACCAACCTGCTACAATAGTTGGTAATCAAGTAAATGATAATTTAATTCCTGTATTTACAATAGGAATAGAGATGTAAGATAAAATGATCGCTAATGCAATCAATGCAGATAAAACCAAAATAAATACAATATGACGCATTATTTTGATTGGGTATTGTAAAAAAAGAAATTTCATAAAAATTTCTTTTTTAGATGTATATTTGAATTTATAAATTTTGTTATTAGAAAAATCCATTTCCAAATCTGCTTCCAAATGAATTATTTTGGTCGAAATCTAATCTACCATTTCTAATATCATCTGCATATTGTTGTACAAGTTCTTGCATTCTTGGAATATCAACTTTAGGGTTAAAGATAGCTCCTAAAATGATACAAATTAGAATTGCTGCCATACAAGCAAAGATTGAATATTGTAAGCCTCTGTGAGCTAATAACATATTAATGTATTTTTGAACATCAGGGCCTTGAGTTGTCTCATTAATATTTGCTAATAATTGGTCTCAATGGTATACTGGATTATATTTGCTTCCCGCATCCATTAAAATCATAATTAATGCCATCCCTAAATAGAATGCAATTCAACCTCAATTGAATCTAAATCTAACATTTTCATTCTTATTATTCTTAACCAATGAATAAATGATCATACCAATAATCAATAGATATATCAATAGATTCATAATACTAAAAGCATCTAAACAATAATATGGTTGTGCTTCTTTGCTAGTAGTAATACTACCATTTGGATTAGAATGAAAAACAGTAACACTAACATTTATTCTTCCATGAACTGCTGCAAGGATTCCGATTGAACAAATCATTAAAGCTGCAATTAACATAAATAATGTTGCTGTAATATATTTTAGAATTGGAATGATTTTAGGTTTCGATACAAACTTGTAAACTTCACCTTTAGCTACTTTATATCTTAAGACTCCATCTGCTGCTTGAAGAACAAATGCATCTGCAATCTCAGACATATTATGTTGGTTGAAGAAACCTGAACCATTTTTATTAAAATTAAATCCAGCACCACCTGTTGTGTTGTTATCAACTTGTGGTTCTTCTTTTTGTTCTTTAGTATCATCGACAACTTCTGATTCAACTAAAGGAGCAGTTGTATCATCTGCACCCTTCATTGTTTTTTCAATGTCATCAATAGATTTACCCAAAATGTTTGTAATTAAAATAGGATAAAAACCAAGAATTTCTTCAAAATCTAATTCATCTTTAAAGTTTGTTTTTAATTCTTCAAAATTATTTGATTTGGTTACTGTTGAATAAGCCATAATCAATCTATCTAGATTATTAGCTTCAATAATCTTATTTGTTTCGTAGTATGAAATAATCGATATCATTTTTAGGATCAATGAATTAAAGTTCTCATTAGAATTAACTAATGATTTTAATTCACTATCTAAAAATGTAATGTCTAAGTATTTTAAACACTTTTCATACATCTGTTGGTTAGTAGTTTTATTTTCCATTGATATCCTTTAATAAAAAAAATAATTTCAAAGAGGTCTTAATATCAATTTGATATATTCTAGATTCTTTTTCAATGTTATATAAATTATATAATATTTTTTCAATCTCTAATATTGATATTTGACTCAAGCGATTCCAATCATTTTTCAATACAAAAAAATTAACTTTTAACATTTTAGCTATTTCTTGTAGTGAAATATTTTGCTTAACTAATTTTTTAGTGAAGTAAAACTCAGTCATTCTTTTGATAAAGAAATTTAGTAAGAATGATCATTGGTCTGCATCATTAAAAACTTGTTCTAATAATTTTAACATTTGGTCATATTGTTTATTGAACCAATATTCGAATATTTTGAAAATGTTGTATTCATTATAATCTGAAATTAATTCAACACTATTACTATTAAGTTCATGAATTTTATAAATCTCATTTCTGATAATAGATTCATTGTTTGGTAATTTTTTACACAATTCTAAAACTAATGATTTGTTGTAAGACACATTTTGTTTGTCTAGTAATGTTTCAATCAATAATTCTTTTTGTTTTTCTGTAATATCTTTTAGTTCAAATATTTCATTGAACATCTTCTTTGTTTCTGACTTAATACTTAATAGTTCTGAAGCTATAATGAAACATACTTTGAACTCATTATTGTTTGATAATAATTCATGAACTTTTGTAAGTAATTCTAAATTACTATCTAATTCTTTACATGTAGTTTTGAGAACAAGACATTCAGGATTAAACAATAACTTCTGTTGATTACAATATTCATAAAGTTGATTGATATCTTCAAGCATCACTTTATCATAATCAGCAAATAGTTGGTTAGGTTTAAATAATTGATTCAATTTGTTTTGAATCAGTTCTGAATTCCCTGAATACAATATATACATATGTTTTATTATATTTAAAATTTGGTAAAATAATATACAATGTTGTCTATAACTATATTAATGTATAAATGAAAGGTATCACATGGATAAGAAAAATGAAAAAATAGTCAGTAGAAGTGAAGACTTTGCTAAATGATATACAAGTATCATTCAAGAAGCAAAATTAATTCAATACTATGATGTAAAAGGATTTATGATTTTTCAACCTTATGGGTGAGAAATCTGAGAAATGATTAAATTACAATTAGACAAAAGATTAAAAGAACATGGAGCTAAAAACCTATACATGCCTTTATTAATTCCTTTTTCAGAATTTGAAAAAGAAAAAGAACATGTAGAAGGATTCAATCCAGAATTATTTACAATAACAAAAATTGGTGATAAAGAATTAGATGAAAAATTAGTCATCAGACCAACTAGTGAAATTGTGTTTTGTAAATATTGAAAACAAAACTTAATGAGTTACAAAGATCTTCCATTCAAACACAACCAATGAGCTAGTGTTTATCGGGCAGAAAAAACTACTAAGCCATTCTTAAGAAACTCTGAATTCCATTGACATGAACTTCACTGTTTATTTGCATCTAAAGAAGAAGCACTAAGTTACACAAAAACTATATTAGATGTATATTCAGAATTCATGAGTAACATCTTATGTATTCCTAACATCAAAGGTGAAAAGACTCCAGGAGAAAGATTTGCTGGGGCTGAAAACACTTTCACTATCGAAACAGTTATGCAAGATAACCAAGCACTACAAAGTGCTACTAGTCACTACTTAGGACAAAACTTCACCAAGACTTATGAAATTACATTCCAAAACAAGGATAACAAAATTGATACTCCATACTCCACTAGTCATGGACTATCAACAAGAATCATTGGTGCTATCATTATGGTACACTCAGATGATAATGGATTAGTATTACCATGAGATATTGCTCCAATCCAAATTTCATTACTACCTTTATTTATTAACAAAAATATAGAAACATTAAACAAAGCAAAAGAATTACAAGACTTATTAAAAGACTATAGAGTTGAAATTGATGAATCAGATAGAACGATGGGATTCATGATTTCAGATAAACAAGTTAAAGGAATTCCTTTTAGCATTATTATTGGCCCTAATGATTTAGCTAAAAACCAAGTAATGGTTTTTAGAAGAGACACCAATACAAAAGAATTTGTAGACATTAAAAATATTAAGAAATATATTGAATCAGAAATCAATGTATACAAATCTAATCTTTATAACAAAGCTAAAACATATTTAGACAATGTTACTGTTGATGCTAAATCATTAGATGAATTAAAACAAATCATCAAAGACAATAAATGAGCTAGAGTTTACTTTGATGGAGAAATCAAAGATGAAGACTACATTAAAGAATTAACTCAAGCTACACCTAGATGTTTTGTAGAAACAAAAGAAGAAGGGTCATGCATTATTACTAACAAAAAAACTAATAAGTTAGTAATCTTTGCAAGAAGCTATTAATGAATCAAGATATTCTATTTAAACTACAAGAAGTAGTTGCAGCTACACCAGAAGTGGTCCAACCACAACCAACTGCTTTTGTAACAGGAATGAATAGTTTAATCCTAATTGCATTGTGCTTTGGGGTTCCATTCTTATCAATATTAATTTGTTCCTGTTTTAAAATCAAATTAACCGACGGATCTAAAATGCTGTTATATGCATTCACTACTGGATTAATTGTAATCCTGGGTGGAGTAGGATTTATTGGTGAAGCATTTGAAAACCTAAACCACGCTTCAGAAGATAATGGAGCAATGGCTTACTTGGGAAGTTATACAGTAATCACCATTGTAAAAATTGCAATCATTGTATCAGGTGCTATCATTGGAGTTGGACTAATCTTTTTTGTAAGATGACTGACTTTTAAAAACAAAAAAGAAGTTCATAAATCACATGAACTCCATGGGCACAATGATCATATCGTTAACTATACAGATATTGACTGTGAAGATGCAAGTAAAAAAAATGGATTAATTTTATTACTATCACACAGAATTGTTGATGGAATTTCCTTAGGTTTATTAACTAAAGGAGCAACAGAAATTGGGCACTTTGATTCTTGAGGAATGATTGTTACTTTTGTAGTACACTTAATCCCAACAACAATTGTTGTATATCTAACTCAAGTAGATATGTATAAATCTAAAGGTAAAGCTTTATTACATAGTTTCTGAATGTTATTAATCAATTTACCTTTTGTATTAATCGGTTCTTTCTTTGCATACGGTATTGAAAAGATCTATTGATTAATGCCACTATTGTTTACAATCTCTGGAACTATTTTAATTGTGTTATCAATTATTGAAATTGTTCCTGAATTTATTCACAACAAAGAAATGCAAACTAAAAAATGATACATTGTTATTCTAGTAATGTCACTAGGTATTGTTTTAGGATTATTACTATTGTGTATCCACCATCACTAAGAACTAAAAATCACTTTAGACCATTTAAGGAACTAAAGTGATTTTTTTAATTCACGATATTATTTTGGGTAAAAGATTAT
>JAHHTF010000021.1 GCA_020024775.1 Ureaplasma sp.
AAATAGTTAAGATATCTTTACCCTCTAGTTTCCCTGAGAACTCAATTTTATGATTATTTTTAATTGGAGCATGAAAAGAGCCTTTTTCAATATTTAAAGAAATATTGTCTAAGACCTTTTTTACATTATTATAATTAAAAGATATTCCCCTATTTTTAATCATAAATTATTCATGTTCTTTCTACTTTAATTATACAAAATTTTTCCTATGTCAGAATAAATAAAACCAGGAAATAAAATTCCTGGTTCTAAATATATTTTAACTATGCTTCTAATAAATCATAAAACAAAGCCAAATTGCTATATTTACTAACTTCTTGTTTAATGCTTCATGTGTTAGTTAATGATTCATATAAATTAGTATTTGATTTAGAATCTTTAGATTCACTAGAGAAATACACCGGTGGGTTTTTAGCCGTACGTTTAGATTCTTTAGTTAAACCTTTAATTCTAGCAACTGTATTAGATTTAACTTTTAGATTCTTTCATCCTTCATTAGGGAAATATCCAAAAGACATATCATTAGTTGATGTTTCGTTTGTTGAAGTTCCTAAATAATTATTGTTACTTACTTTTTGAGGTTCTACAACAATACTATAGTTACCACCTACTGGTAATGAAACTGGAGTATCAAAGTAAACTGTATGGTCTCCTGAACCTACTAATGTTTCTCTTTTGATTGCAACTAGTTGTCCTGATTCTGGATTATTAGTTGGATCATCAATATTAGATGTGTTAGCAGTATTGTTAACATAGACTTTAACAACTAAATCTGTATAATCAGCTGGGGTTACAATATTTGTTCCGACTAATGTTTCATCAATAGTAGTTGATGCTTTTAGTGCTGGGAAAATATTTGCAGTTCTTTGACCTAAAGTAGTTACTGATTGTGCAACACTTTGTAATGTTGCATCATAGTAATAAGTATTATCTCATTGATTAGCTGGTGCATAATCAAATGTTGTTGCACCTCCTAATCCTGAATCATAAGATAATCAGAAGTATCCAAAAGGGGCTGGATAACTTGGTCCAAATGAGTTCTTAACCAATCATGCTCCGTCACTTGTTGGTTTTGGTGCAGGTGCTGGATTTGGTCCATTTCCTGTTCAGAATAAATCTTTATTGATAGTATCATCTCAACCAACAATTGTAACTGCGTGGTTATAACCTGGTTTTTCAAATTTAACATAAGTTTCTTTTAAATAACCACCAAGAGTCCCAACTCCAACTGTTACTGCTCCATATTTAGCAAGAGCTAATTTTAAGTTTCTGTTTCTAACTTCTAATGGTGCACTACAATCAATATCAATATAGTTTTCTAATCTAACTACTGGTGCTTTATAAGATTGTCAAGCAGTATTACTATTTTCTGTAAACATACTATATTCAGTAGGGCCTAGTCCTCTAGTTAAACCAATTGCGGGAGAACCATATCTTGACATTCAACCTGATCCGAACTCTCCAGCTTTTCATTCTTGTCCTGGGTTTAATCCTAAGATATCTAATCCAGAGTTATAAACCTTAGAAGTATAATCAAAGTTTCTAACACTAAATCTAGCATTATAGTGAGAAGTAATAATTCCTTCTCTTAATGCAGATGATTCAGCTGCTGCCATATCAGAAAAGGCTCAACATAAACCATCTTTCTTTTGGTTCTTAGCAAATGTAGAGAAACCAAGTTCTTTCCCGTTATACACAGGCATCTTAGCAATACTTCTGTAATCTCATTTATTTAGTTCTGCTACATTTCTAGGGGTAGGGTTAGGAAGTGGAAAATCTGAATCTGGTTTTTGAACAGGTTTTAATATATTAGTAGTAACAACATTACTAGTTATTGTTGTTGGATTAATACTAATCCCAGATGATTGTAATTCTGATGGATATACTAGTTTTGTTCCTTTAGGTAATTTCATTTCAATTTGTAATGATAATTGTTCATTAGGAACACTATCATCAAATGCTTGATTTAAACCAATATTAACAATTTGGATTTTGTTATTAGTAAATCATGGATTTTCTGTTATCAATTTATTAATTTCTTTTTGAACATTTAGTTCTTGATTGAAATTAGTCATTGGTGCAATTTGATTAGTCTGAATTCCTGTAATACAATCAATTAAATTACTATCAACAGAAATATAATTGCTTGTTAATTTACTTAATGGAAGTGAAGTTTCTAGTGGTATTGTGTTTGTGAAATCACCATTAGATGTAAAATAACCAATATCACTAATTAATAATTTTAAACTAGCATTAGTTTGTGGGTTTGCAGTAATAGTAGATGTTTGAAGCATTTGATTAAATGTATCAGGAACATTAGAGAAGATTTGAGTTGAATTCTTAATAAGTGCTGATTTAACTGCATCTTGTTGACTATTAATTAAACTAATAATATCATTAATGTTTGAATCACTTGGTATAGATAATTCTTTGATTAATGTATTTGCTAGTGCATCAACATTTATTACTGTTGCATTCTTAACTAAATTATCAAATAACACACTATATTTGCTCTTGTTATTTAATATTCCATCAGTATATTCTGGAGCATTAGTAATATCAAAACTCAATTGGTTATTTGGTAATAAATTGAATTCTAATTTAACTGAATTGTTTGTTAGACCACTAACTAATCCTTGCGGTGGATTAGTAAAGTATGCAGATGTATTATTAACTAATTGATCTTTAATTGCATTTGCATTAGTTTCTAATGCTTTTGATAATTGATATGCATTCAATGATGCAGAATCAGGAACTAATGTATTGGTGATTCAAGTTTTTAAAGCTGATGCATTAAACACAGTTGTTTTAGTATAACCACTGGTAATGATTTCAAACGGTTGATTAGTAACTAATTCACCAGTGTGGTCATAATAATTAAAATTGTTTAATTTAATAACAACTTTATCTTTGTTTGAAATTACACTAATTGATACATTATTCATATCACTAACGGTAATTACAGGATCTTTAAATAATGTTGAGAAATTAGTAATCATTGCTTGCTTTAGTGCATCAGCATTATTTTCTGATAATTTACTAACAGCTTCAGATACTGAATAATTAGCTTTATTACCAAGAATTGAATTTAAGATGTTTTCTAATTCTGGTTGATTAATGCTTGTTGGTTCATGAGCAGGTAATGATGTTGTTAAATCAAATTCTTTATTCGGAATAGTTGTATTTCCATCTAGAACCTTAACATTACTTAATTTGATTTCTAAATCATTATTATTTGTTGGAGATTTTAAAAATTGTAATTGTGAGTTCTTAACAATATCAGTTGGCATACTTGGATAAGTATCTGTGAATACTGATAAATAGTTATCAGCAATTCCTTGTTTGATTTGACTAGCTTTTGTTGTTAATTCATTAACTACACTATCGATATTGTTTCTAGGGCCTTCTAGATAACTAAAAATTAAATTGAAGAATTTTGGTTCATTTATTTTTGTAAATCCATATGCAAAATTAGTCATTACAACATGCAATGATCCATTTGGTTCAGTTGTTAAATCATCATTAACAACAAAGATATTATCTAATTTAATATCAACACTAAAATCAGATGCTCTGGTTGCAACAATGTTCATTGTTTTTAATGAATTTTGTAATGCTTGTGTTGGATTAACAAACAAATCATTCATGTGTTCAGAAATCATTGTTCTTAAATTTGATACATCATTGTTAACAAAATCAATGAATTCATTAACTGTTTCATCTTCTGGATTCCCAGCAATTCTCTTCATCATATTTACAAAAGCAACATCATTAATTGATGTAGGACCTTTGTATTCTTCCTGAGGGATTTCTGGATTTGGTGTTGGATTATCATTAGGAGTATTATTTTGATTGTTATTATCTTGTGGTGTTTCTGGTTTTGATTCTGTGTTAGTTGAACCACAAGATGTTGCTACAACAGTTGCAGCAATTGGAACAAGTATACTTGATAAACCTAATAATCCTAGTAATATTTTCTTATTTCTAATTTTCATTTAATTTTCAGTCTCCTTGTTAATATATTATAACATGAGAAATAATAAGTAAAAACTAGAAGTTTTTAACTCCTAGTTTGTATTTTATGCTTTAGTTAAATCATAGAATAGTCTTAATTCGTCAGACTTGTGAACTTCTTGTTTGATGTTTCATGTATTAGTTAATGAATCATATAGATTTACTTGTTTTGGTGTAGCTTTTGGTGTAATAACTGCTTCTTTAGATGCTACTCCTGTAACATTAGTTTCTTTTGTTAATCCTTTGATTCTAGCAACTAAATTGTTTTTAGTTTTGATATTAGTTCAACCACTATTACCAAAATGACCAAAAGACATATCATTAGTAGAAGTTTCTGTGCCTGATGTACCCATGTAGTTGTTAGTAGTTGTTCTTTGTGGTTCTACCACAATACTATAGTTACCACCAACAGTTAATGGGATTGGTGAATCAAAGTAAACTGTATGAGCTCCTGAACGTTTTAAAGTAGCTCTTTTGATTGCAACTAGTTTTCCAGATTCTGGATCATTAGTTGGATCACTTATGTTATTAAAGTTTGCTTTATTATCTAAATAAACTCTAACAACAACATCTGTTTCATCACCATCTGTAATAATATTTGTTCCAATTAAATTTTCTTGAATAGTACTACTTGCTTTTTTAACTTGGAAGATGTTTGATGTTCTATCTCCAACTCTTGCTGTTGATGATGGTTGGTTTAATACTGTTGCATCATAATAGTAATTATTATCTCAAGTATCAACTGGAGCATAATCATAACAAGTTGCAGATCCAATTGTTGAATCATAAGATAATCAAAAGAATCCACTTGAAGCTTTTGGATATCCTGGGCCCCAAGAGTTCTTGATTAATCAAGCACCAGGTCTTGAAGCGGGTTCTGGTCAGAATTTATTTGCTGGTATTGTATCATCTCATCCAACAACAGTTACTTCATGGCTAATCCCTGTTGTTTGTCATTTAACATATTGTTGGTTTAAATATCCACTAATAGTATGAACACCAATATCAATTGCCCCAAATTTAGCTAATGCTAATTTCATTGCATTAATCTTTTGATCTATTGGAACATTATTAACATCTATACCATAGAAGTTTTCTAATAGTAATGCTGGCTTTCTATATGATTTTCAGCCATCAACATTATCAAATGAATATCAACATGGACCTAGTCCTCTAGTTTCACCAATAGCAGGTGAACCTCAATTATAATATCAACCAGAACCAAATGGACCAATTTGGAAATCTTGTCCAGGGTTTAATCCTAAGATGTCTAATCCTGCATTATATACCTTAGAAGTATAATCAAAGTTCTTAACACTGAATTCTGGCTGATAACTAGTTAATAGTCCTTGTCTTAAACCAGAACATTCAGCTGAACCCATTGCAGCAAATGACCAACATAAACCTTCTTTCTTTTGGTTTTTAGCATATGTTGTAAAACCCAATTTTCTACCATTATAAACAGACATCTTTGCAATACTTCTATAATCTAATTTTTGTAATTGAGATAATTTAGTAGGAGCAGGGAAAGGTGCTTGGAAATCTGAGTCCGGTTTAACTACTGGTTTCACAATTCCTGTATTTATAAATGGAGTATTGATTTCATTTGAATCCATTGTGATATTAGCATCTGCAAAACCTTGGGGAAGAATTAATTTGATTCCACCAGGAACTTTAAGATCAACATTTAATGATAATTGTTCATTAGTTGAATTATTAAATGCTTGGTTCATTGATACATAATCAATTGTAATATTGTTGTTAGCAAATCAAGGATTGTTATTCAACAATGTTTTGATTTCATTATGAACATTTAGTTCTTGATTAAAATTAGTCATTGCACTAATTTTATCTTGTGCTTGTTTAATAGTATCTAATACTGTTGGATCCACTTCTAAGTATCTAGTAGTTAATGAATTTATTCCAATAGTTACTTTGAATGATGTATTAGTTACATAATCACCATCTGGTTCAAAATAATCTAAACCACTAAAAACTAAATCCATTGCTCTATCTGTAATTGCAGTAGCAGTAAGTGTTGTGTTTTGTAATGATTGTAAGAATGTAGATGGAATGTTAGAAAAAATTCTATCAGCACTTGCAACAATACCCGCTTTGATTTCAGTTTGTTTTGAAGGGAATGAATTAACAACTGAAGTAATTGTAGAACTTGCATCTAATGATAAGTTAGTAGCAATTATTTGTGACAGCATATCAATAGAACTTACTGTAGTTGGGTTTGCTACCAGATTAGTAAATGTTGCTGTATATGTTCCTTGTTGTTCAAAAATACCATTACTGAATTTAGGAGCATTTGTTAATTTGAATACTAACTTATTGTTAGGTTGTAATTCAAATGAAATCTTAGCAGTACCATTTTGAATTGAACTAACTAAAGTATCTGGTTCATTTTGGAAATATATTTTTGGTCTATTTTCTAATTCAGTTTTTAATTGTGCTTCTTTAGCTGTAATTGCTTGTTGTAATTGATAAGCATTTAGTGATGGATTAGATAATAATGTTTTAGTTACATAATTTTTAAATGTCGATTCATTAAACACTGTTGTTTTAGTATAACCACTTGTAACAATTTCAAATGGTTGATTAGTAATTAATTTACCATTAGCATCAAAATAATTAAATCCATTTAATATAATTACAACTTGGTTTGTGTTTCTGATTTCAACATTAATTGTTACTGAATTCATATCGTATTTAGTGATAGCTGGGTTTTGAAACAATGTAGAAAAATCACCAACCATTGCATCTTTTAATAAAGCTGAATTATTAGATAACAATTTGTTTTTAGCTTCTTCTACTGTTAATTGATTCTTAGGACCTAGAATATAATTTAAGATACCATCTAATGCTTGTTGGTTAACAGTAGTTGCATCATGTTCTGGTAAACTTGCATTAACCACAAACTCTTTATCTAAAATAGTATTAGTTCCATCTAATGCTTTTACATTAGCTAATTTAATTTGCAATTGTGCTTGATTATCTGGATTCTTAGAAAAACTTAATGTTGCATTCTTTAAGATATCATTACCCATTGCTGGATATGTACCAGTAAACAATGTATTATAATCTTGAGCAATCTTTTGTTTAATTGATACTACCTTTGTTGATAGTTCATGTAGAACTGATTCAATATTAGATTTAGATCCTTGAATAAATCCAAATACTGTTTCAATTAATTTTTGATTATTTAATGTTGTTATTCCATGAGCAAAATTAGTCATCTTAATTTCTAATGACCCTGCATCATTGTAAGTTAAATCTGGGTTTACTACAAAAATACCATTTAGTTTAAGAGTTGCAGTTGAATCATCAATTGGTTCAACAGTTATGTTCATTCTTTTAAATGAAGCAATTAATGCTTTTGTTGGATTGATAAAGATTTGTTGAGCATTATCTTTAAATAGCGTTCTTAAACTATCAATATTTGTTGTTACATAATTACTTAGTTCACCAATTGTAATATCTTGGTTTGGACCAACAGTCTTACTCATTAAATTCAAGAAAGGTTGTTGATTAATTTGAGTTGCTCCAACCAAGTCATCTAAAGGTGGTCTTTCGTCTGCTGATGGTTTTGAGTCATTAGCATTACAACTTGTTGCAACAATAGCTGCAGCTGTTGCTGGTAATACTAATGCTGAGATTCCTAAAACCCCTAACAGAATCTTCTTGTTTCTTAATTTCATTTAAATCACTCCCCTGGTTTAAACTTTATTATATTATATCATTTTTTTGGACTCCTATTTTTGAGCAACAAAAACAAAAAAGATATATAAGGGAGACAAAATTTATTTTATTTTTGTTTAGAACTAGCTAAATATTGAGCTGCTAATTTAATTGAATCAAATGAATCTTGAATGCTTCATTTGTTTAGTTCAATTTCAGTTGGTAATAAGAAATTAATACCTAAATCGATTTCCACTGAACCAACATAATTTCCCATTCCAATCACTTTTAGTTTATTAGATTCAGGATAGTATTGTAAACTAAAATCTTTATCTCTAATTAGTTTAGTGTTGTTTGCATTGATATCATAAACTAACTTGTTGTTAATGATTCTAGCATTGATATTAGCATCTTGCATATAATTGCTATAACTAGATGCAACTGGTGTGTTAGTTGGATCAACGGTAGTTTTATTAGCAAATGGTTTAAAAGTTACTTGAGCAATTTTTAGTTTATCATCTGGGAAGTCTGCAATAGTAACTTTTTTGTTTAAATCTTGTTGAACATTTGGTAATACAATATTATCTCCAACAAAGTAGTATTCAACATATACTTCAATATCTTCTCAAAGGTTATTTTCTGGAACTACCACCATTACACAAGATTCCCCATTATTAGGAATTCTACCTGGATGTCCTGGAATATCAACATATGGTGGAATATCTAAGACATTAGGGTTTAGATTCTTGATTGGGAATCCTAAATCAGAAGCTATTGTTGGAACTAATGGTTTAATCTTGTTTCTAATTTCATTATCAAACCCAGGTACTTGTTGAACATCTTTTAGTTCATTAACAACTAATGAATCAACTTTATCATATACAAGATCTGTAATCTCTGGTAATGGATTCACTGGTGGCACAATTGGTGGAACAATTGGATCATTAATCTTATTACTAGATGTAAATCCTTTAATTCTAGCTACTCTATTAAACTGTCTAATGTTTTGCCACTTACCAGCTAAATATCCAAAGGACATATCATTAGTTGATTTTTCTCCAGTAGATACTAAAACCTGATTCTTGTCTGATTCAATGACAATACTAAAAGTATCCCCAGGATATAATCTAACAGGTTCAATTAAATCAACTGTATGTGAACCTTTTGTACGCAGGATTACTTTTTGAATAGCAACTAATTCACCAGATTCTGGATCATTATTTAATGAATTTGGATCTTTGAAATTTGCAATTGGGTTTTTATATACTTTAATAGTTACTTGTGAATCATTTGCATTTGAAATAAAGTTAATTGCTTTTAAATATTCTTCAGTATCTTTAGAAGCTACTTTAGCTTGATACATGTTTGCAGCCTTAATCCCATAACCACCATAATCTCAATCAAGGAATGAATCATAATAGTAATTGTTATTGTATTCATTTAATGCAGCAAATTGAACAGCACTAACAGATCTAAAGTATGAATCATACGATAAATAGAAATATCCTTTGTTGTGTCTATCAGGACCCCAAGAGTTCTTGATAATAAATGCTCCTGGTCTTGAAGGTCTTGAAGGTCAGAATCTTCTAGGTCTAATACTATCATCTCAACCTACAATTGTAACCGCATGGTTGTTAGGCCCATCTGGACTATAAACATACTCATGAGACCCCATCCCTGGTGGGCTTCTAAAAGACAAACCAGCAGCACCATAAGTTGCTACTAATAATTTAATGTACTCAACAGATGGGAAGTCCTTTGATTCATAGAATTTCAAATTAGCTAATTGTTTTCTGTATGCATATGGACTATTAGTATTTTGAAGTGTTGGTCCTAATCATCTTTGCATTCCTTGGTTAGCCATCTCCATTCAGAAACCACCGCCTAATTCTTTTATGCTATGTTCATCATTAGGGTTGTTATTTAATGGGTCAAAGTTTGGTTTATATTTACCAACCAGATAATCAAAATTAATAGGATCATAATTTAGATTCTTGTTAGTGAATTGTGGACCAACTACATTTCCGGTTCTTAGTGCATTAATTTCAGATATCGCCATATCAGTATATGATCAACATAATCCATCTGGACCTTGGTCTTTCACTGATGGTACAATATTATATTTTCTAGAATCATATCTACTAAGAGCAGCAATTGTTCTAGGATCAGTATTTCTTAGTTGAACTAAAGTTGATGGTTGATATTTGATTGTAGGGTAATTAGGTTCAATCGTTTTCATATCATCATTTTTAATTCCTGATTCTAATGGTTTTAATCTTAATGTCTTCTTTCCAATTAATTCATAACCAGCTTCAACTGCAGCTCTTGTGATTTCTAATCTTCTGTTGCCTTCATACCATGTTGTAACTTCAACATTATAATATTTAAAATCATTAGTCTGACTAATAATTTCATTAACAGTTGCAAAAGTAAATTTCAATTCTTTAGTTTTTGAGAATTGTGATTCATTGAATGCTTTTACAATTTTATTTCCAATAGTTAACTCATCATGATAATTAACCATTGTTTTTAATTGTGTTGTAATGATTTTATCTATTTCATCAAAATCAGCTAAATCCAAAACTAATGGAATAATTGTAGTATGGTCTGGATTTGGTGAAATTGGAACAATTGGTTGACTTGGGTCTGGTTGAACTGGATGTAATCTATCATTTGAGTTTGGTAATGGTCTTGGTGGAACTGGTCTAGGAGGTGCATATGGGTCTGGATTATTACCATGAATAACTCCTGGGTCTTCGGGAATAGGTACAACTTCTGGATCAAGTTTGATTTGTGAAAATCCTGTATAACTAGTTGACAATGAAGCATTACTTGTTAATTCACCATGTTCATTGTAAATATCTATGTTTGTGAATTCTATAGTTAATGTATCTTTAGATTCATTTACATATACAACTACAAAAACTACTCCTAACTCAAAATCTTTTTTGAGTTTTCCAGGAGCATTAATAAAGATAGAATCAAACTTATCAAGAATTGTAGTTAATAACTTTTTCTTATTTTGATCAATTAATTTCTTTGCATAGTTAGCTGTTGTTGTAAAGAAATTAGGGAACAATTCTGATAAAGTAGATCTCAAATTATTTGTATCGATTGATGTCACCATAATTGCTTGATTAGGATTCTTGTTTGGATTCTGGATAGTATTATTTTTACTATTACAAGAAACCAAAGGAATCGTAATTGCCATTGATGACACCAACGAAAACAAAATAGGTAATATAATTTTCGTCTTTTTCATTTTTAGTCTTTTTCATCTTAGGTGCGTCTCAAACACCAATATTATTTTACCAAAATACTAAAGGTGTTATTAATGTTTTCTAAGAATCAAAATAACAAATTTGAAGGCAAAAATTATAATGGTTATGTAAATAGGATAGTCCTTAATATCCTAAAAATTTCATAAAAAAAATATAGAGATTTTGTTCTCTATATTTCATTATTATTTTATAAGTATATTAAACGTCTTCTTTTTGAATAACTAGGTTTTTGTTACCTAAGTCAGAAGCAACAATACAACCACTTGGAACCATAACTGTTTGTTCTGGGAATACTGAACCACTAAAAGCTAACTCTTGGATTTGAACAACAGTACTTGGAATAGTCAATGTACCACCTAATTGTTTGTTATTAGCGAATGCAAGAGTACCAATGATGTTTAAACCTTCATTAAGTCTTAGACTTGTAAATCTGTTTCCAGCAAAACATGTTTTTGGGATTTCTTTAATTTTTGGTGGAACAACTAATTCACCAGTTCATCCTCTACCACTTCAAGCGTTTGCAAAAGAGTTTTGGTTTAATTTTTCTAAAGAAGCAGGTAATGATAAATCACCATTGTAGTTCATAGAGTAGAATGCATATGGGCCAACTTCTTTAAGTCTTTTTGATAATTTGAATGATCTAACTTCATTTCTAGCTAAAGGGAATGCTAAGTATCCAACTTTAACAACAGTATCTGGAAGTCTGAAATCAACTGGTTCACCCTTTCCTAAAGTAACATCTCCTGATGATAATGCAGCTTCATTACCAACGTGGAATGGGTCACTAGCAATTTCAACTACTGGTAACGCAATTATTCCTCTTGTTTTATCAACATCATATCTAACAATACCAGTTTCATTGTTATCAGCGATTTGAGCAGGATTAACTACCCCTCTGTCTGCACTAGTTACTTTTAAACCTCATTTTGGTTGATCCATCATTTCACCAAATGCTGGAACTCTATAAGATGGGTTTGGAACGATTTCATAAGTGAAACCACCTTTTTGGAATGTACCACCAATTTCTCAGTTATCATTTACTACTAAACCTGGAATAGGTTCTGCAGCTGGAATATCTTTATCTGGTTGAACAAAAGGAGGAGTGAACACTGTATCTGAAGGGATTTCACTTTGTGGTCTTTCAGTAACAGGTTTTCAAACTAATGTGTCTGTTTGTTGAGATCTATCAATACTTGAATAACAATTTTGACTTACATAAACGTTTTGAGCAGGGTAACCACTACATCCTTTGAATGCACCATTAGCAATTGTAACAACTGATTGAGGAATATATAAGTTTCCTGTTAAACCTGTACATCCATTAAATGCATTAGAATTAATAATGTTTAAACCATTAGGTAAAACTAATGTTTTGAAACCAGTACATCCTTGGAATGCACCTTCAGCAAGTTCTGAAATTAATGGTGGTACAACTAATGTTCCAGAGAATGAAGTTTTAGAGAATGCACCAACTCCAATATCAGTAACAACTTGTGGGAATGCAATTTCACAATTACATTTCATACCACTAAATGCATATTGTCCAATTTTTCTTAATGAGTTACCAAATACAATTTTAGTGATTTCATTTGTAATACCACTAAATGCATTAGGACCAATTTCAGAAACTGAGTCAGGAATAATGATTTCTGATGTACTGTCTTGGCTACCTACTGTAGCACCGTTTAATACATTAGCAGCAATTTTAGTTACTGGTAATGCAATACGTCCTCTACCTGTGTTATCAAAGTAATCTAACACACCTGTTGAGTTGTTATCAGCAATTTTGTCTAAACGAACAACACCTGGGTCTGCTGAAACTACTTCAAAAGACATTCTTGGTTGAGAAGCAGGGTAACCATATTCAGGAACAAAGTAGTTAGGGTTTTTAATAACTTTGTAAGTGAAACCATTTTTGTTGAAAGTCATTCCTTCTTTTCATTGGTCATTTGGAATTACACCTGGAATAGGTTTTTTAAGTCCAACGATGTCTTCACCATTAGAACCAACTTGTGGTCCTGAGTGTGAACCTGAACCGCCAGATCCATTGTTGTTGCTACCGCCATTGTTATTATCCTGTCCTGGACCTGAACCAGAACCATCAGAACTACTGTTTGATGATCCTTCACCAGCCCCACAAGATGTAGCAGTTAATGCAATTGATACAGGAACTGCAGCTAAAGCTACTGCACCGA
>JAHHTF010000022.1 GCA_020024775.1 Ureaplasma sp.
AGAAAAAGTGGGTCCCTTCTTTTCGGTTCCCACAAAATTTCCTAATTACCCTAATATTTAAGAAATTTTCTATAAAAGCCAACTAAAAAAAAACAATCCTTAAAATTTCTATAAATCAATTATTCATTTCTAATAATCACAAAGCAAACAAAACATTCGATATATTCATGAGACTAAACTAGTCCTTCAATTATAGAAATGATTTAAAGTCTTATTTCTACTTTCTAATAAGTTAGTAGAGTAAGACTTTTTGTTTGTGACTCTGAATCATCCTCTAGCATACACTAGTCACCTACAGAATAAAAAATTATGAAGAAGACTTTTATCATCTTATTCATAATCATTATTATTAAATTAAATTTGTATTTCTACCATAAGTTAAAATGGAATTAAATACTAATGTTTTATCTGATGTATTTACAATCTTAACCACAATATCCTTTTTAGGATTAGGATTCTTGTAATAACATAACATTTGATTCATTTTTAATTTAGATGAATTACAATTTACATTCTCTAAAACTAATTCATCATTTATATATAAATTGAATGTACCATCTTCACTAGATGTTCTTCCAATAATATTAAATAAACTAGTATTGTGTAAAGTAAATGTGATTGTATCTCCTCTAGCTCTTGATTTCAGATACATTCCATTTAGATTAGATAAATTAGAGAAATCATTTGAATAGTATTCTAATCATCCATCTAAATCAATTTTAGAATTATTGAATGCTCACATTTCATCAAGGTTTTGTTGAACATAGTTTTTTAAAAACTTAAGTCTTCCAATTACTACTTTGGTTTTATTATATTTAGCTAAACCACCACGATAGAATTTGAATTTAATCATTTTCACATTTTGGTATGTTTTACCTAAATCTAAAATTTGATAAGTTTGTGAACTTTGTTTGTTTTCTACAACATCATTATAAAAGTATTGTGAATCATAAGTTACAACAGTTGTTTGGAAATGTGTTGGTGAATATCTTTGATCTGCTTGTGGGATTTCAAGTTGTAAAGCAGATACTGTAGTTGGTTCAGTGAATTTAGCTGTGAACTCCATACAAGTGTATTTGTATTGTCCGTCTGGTGAAGTTTGTACAGTATCATCAACATAAGGAGAAGATACATCTTTTTTTAGATTTGGAATATATTTATTTTTTGGATCATAGAAGTTATAGATCTCATCATCAATAACATTATCAAAATCCATTTTAACTCTTTTAGTTGTTGATGAGTATAATGAGTAATCAATTGTTCTTGAATGATATTTAAATAAATCATTACTAACATAACTTTGAATGATTTTAGCTTTTGTGTTTGATGTATCTACACTAGGAACCACACAGTTATTAAAGATATCATATTTGTCTTGAACTTTTGATGATACACCAGATTTTCTAATATGGAAGTCTAGTTTTCCATCTTTTGAAGTTGGTGCTACTAGTGCTATTTGGAATTTAACTACTTGACCTTTTTTTCAATCTTGAGTAGCAATTTTATATGGACCATTACAAGTGCCATATTTAAATACTTGTGAATCAATTCCAACCTTGATAGCATCATCTCAGTTTGCTATAAAATCATATCTACCATCTTCTGGAACTACATAGTTGAATTCCACTTTAGCAATTCTTCTAGATCCATCACTTGCATCCAATGCATTTGATTTATCTAAAGCAAACAATGGGTTAGTTGAGAAAGTTCTGTATCTTCTTGAACGACCATCTCAATCAAAGTTATCTAACATTCTGACAGGTGATGAATCACTTGTAGGATAATAACTTTTAATGATAGGTTTATTCACTACTTGTCTAACTTTGATTTTAAACTTATATGCAGGAACATAGCTCTTGGGTCTATTTGGGAATTCATCTGGAGTAATCACTAAATTGAATTCATCAACTTGATCAACTGCATTTGGATTAGGTGTATAAATTAAATTCTTACGATTAGTTGGATCTTGTCTTAAACTACCACCTAATTTTGTTGTTTGGTTAGTTGTGAAATACTTTCATTGGAAATCAGGATTGTTTGAAACAATATATTTATCAAATTGGAATGTATATGGTTCAAAAGCCGGAATCTGATAAGGTGTTGTTACATCTGAAGTATAATTAAACACCCCTTCTTCAAAATCATAGATATATTGACCACAAGCATATAGGTTTGCAACAAAATCAACTGCTGGGAATAATTTAGTTAATCTATCAATAATTTGTTGGTCATTTCCATCTGGATACAATGGTCATCTTTTTGAATTATCAACACCATATCATTGTGGTGCTTTCTCACATAAATATCAATAATTAGTTTTGAAATATTCAGATCAATACTTAATGAACTTCATTGGTGTTCAGTTAGGTAAATCATTAGGATATTCTCTTTGGTTATCTTTCACAAAGTCATAGAAGTTCTTTGGACCTAACATATAAATCACAGCAGCATATCATCCTCATTCAGATTCACTACCACCATTATATCTTGGGTCCAAACATCTTACTGTATTAAAAGGAGATGAGAATCTATTTCATCCTAATGAACCCATGTTATGATAAATATCTTTTGAAACAATATCATCATTGATATTTACTTCATTACGATACTTACCAACATCTGACATCACACTTAAATCAAAGATACTAACAGTGTTTGTTTGTCCATGAGCTTGTTGGTTAAAGAAAGCTTTGTTTTGTTCAAAGCTATGGTTGATTTCATGGATGGTTCCTCAGTTACTCATATTCACTGGATCTCCTCCATGTAAGAATGAATCAGCCCCTCATGAGATTGGACAATAGAATTTCATTCCACCACCTAATGCTCCTGCATCGTTTCAGATATCATCACAGAACTTCATGTCTAATGCAATTAATCTTCTAGGGTTTCCATCATCAGCAAATGCATTAGATAAATACAAGAAGTCATTTCATTTTCTACAAACTTCTTTAGGGTATACAAAACTATCTATACCAATTCCTGAACATTCTTTGGTTCTTGTATTTGTAAATGGTAAGTGTGCAGTATACAATGAAGCTGCAATATCAATAATTGGAGATGTGATGTTTCCGTTTTTAACATCTTGGATTTGTCTATCTCATGATTGTTGAGTAGTAAACCCATCAATATAGTTTAATGATTCAACACAATTATCTACTTCAAAAGTAATTGGTTCTCCATTACTAAATCCTGATGGAATATCTCCATAGTATTCTGAATAAAATTCAATAGAAACACTTCCTCCAAAAGGAGATCCGAATTTAAACTCACGGTCTGGGTTTGCTTTAACTTCATTTAAGTCTACATCAAACACAGTTTCTACATAAGGATATCTATTAGAGATTTGTCCTGAGTTTCCTCTTTCTTTATTATCCCAATAGTTATCATTAATATGAATAGCAATTGATGTGTTGTTTTCTAACATTCAACTAAATGTACGACGATCAAATTTTAATACTCCAACTTCTCCTGCTGGAATATATAAACCTAATGGGATAACTCCACCCATTGCTGTATCTATTGTAAATTTAGTATCAACTGCTTGGGTATTATCAGCTACATTTACTTCATAGAAATTATTTGCAGCTGGGTGTTTTTTTAATCACCCTCTTTTAATTTCATTTTTAATAAAGTATTGGTTACTGTAAGTTACAGCTTCATTTCCAAACTGTATTCTTTCATCTAATACTTTTTGACTAATATCAACTTGGTTACCACCAACATTTAAATAACCATTAGGAACAGCACTATCACTTGCTTCATAGTTACAATTTCAACCTGGATATTTAAAACCATATCTACCATATTCTGATTCTAAAGAAGTACTGTAAGTATTTCTATTAGGAGTTCTTTTATGTCTTCTTACTTCTTGTTTATAATAGATGGCTTGTTGAGAATATCCTGGTTGTTGTGATGCAACAGTGATTCCTGTTTTAATACTAGTTTTAAAACCAATGGTTGATCTTGCAATATTTGGTTGAGAAAAGTAAAAATTATCCAATTGACAATCAGTTGGATATTTAAAGCATAAACTTATTTTGTATTGTTTCGGAGTAGTAGTTGCATCTGTAACTAAAGAATATTCAATAACAATTACTTCAGTTTTGAAATATCATGAATATTTTTCATTTAGATATGAACGTAATTCTTTAATGATTGAATCTGTATAAAACTCATTAGTGATTTTCTTTATGTATTTAGAAATATCTTGGTTTATGAGTTCTGCAGTGGTAGGTTCAACTGGTTGTGGTTCTGGTGTTGGTTCTGAAACAGGAAGATTATCTTGTGATGAATCTTGTTGTACATTAGTTGATTCAGTATCACTACAAGATGTTAATACTAAGGGAGCAGTGATTAATGTTGTAGTGATTAAACTTCCTAATACACTATAAAATATTTTTTTCTTTTTTGACATCTTTTAATTATTAAACAAAGAGTTATTAATTATCTCATTGTGTAAGTATATTTCTTTTCTTGTCTTTCAAGATTAATACTTGCACCATTTGCATATGAAACTGTAATTACAGGTGGTTTAATTGCGCCTCCAAAACAGTAGTCTTCAATCACTTTAACTGAATTAGGGAAGAATACATTTTTATTAAATGCAGTTACATAGAATGCATATCCACGAATTATTTCTACCCCTTCAGCAATTGTTACTCCACTAACAAAACTATTTCAAGAGAAACAACTTCAAGGAATTTCTTTTACTCCTGATGGGATATTAATTTCTCCAGTTCAACAAGAGTTAGAGAAAGTTGCACTACCTAATGTTTGTAATGTTGTTGGTAATAATAGTTGTCCATAGTATTTTAGACCACTAAAAGCAAAGTTAGATGCATTTTCTAATCTTGTACTTAAGTGGAAATCTGTGATTGGGTTAGAGATGTGATAGAATACTGCATCACCTACTGAAATTACAGTATCAGGGACAATAATAGAGATTGCACTACCATCTCCAATAGTGTTTCATTCACCATGACCACCTTCAATCTTGTTAATTGAATAGGAAGCAATTTCCATTAAAGGTAAACATAAATCACCTTTGTCTGGATCTGTTGTAGTTACTTTACCAGTTGTAACATCATCAGCTAATTGATCTAGTTTAGCAGTTGCTAAATCTGCATCAACGATTTTTAAAGCTAATTTAGGTTGTGATTCTCAATCATATCTTTTTGGATTTCAAATCACTTCATATTTTAAACCATTCTTAGTGAATTGGTCTCCAGCAATTCAATCATTGATTTCATATCCAGCTGGTGGTGGAGTTGGTACCATAAAACCAGTTAATGTACATTTTAAAACTTGGGGAACATTATCTTGGTTCGGAACCCCACCAATTGTAACATTAACGTCAGTACCAACAGATGTTGCAGAAATATCAGGAACAATATCTTGACTTGGATCTGTTCAAGATGCATTAGTATTTGAAACAATGTTATTTCATCTTAATCCAGCAATCAATCTTCTAACAACTGATGGTTCTTTAATTTTTAATACCATTTCAGAACCTTCAATTGTATCAAACTCTTGAATTCCTGTTGAACGTTTTACTAATTGAATAAATTCTGGATCATTTAGTGTTACTGGTAAAGCTGGTTTTTTGGACGGTTTAGAACTACCACAAGAAGTAGCAGCAATTGCTACAGCTGTTGGTAAAGAAATTACAGCTAAACCTGCTAGTGCACCAATCAACACTTTATTTCTTAATTTCATATATAATTTACTCCCTAATAAATTAATTTATTAAATTATATAATAATTTTTAACAAAGTCATTTGATTTCGTTTTATTTATAAATAAACTTGTCAATAATAAACAAAATGTTTAACCTTTCACTTTTGAAAAGATTAAACATTTTTTATGATTTTAACGACTGCTATCAGACATATAAGTTAAGTTATTTAAAATAAGAACTCATGGCCAATTATTTTTATATTGAATGTTACTTTCATCTCATGGCACATAATTAACATTAGATTTAAAAGTAAGTGTTGCTGTAACTGTTCCAGTATGGTTAGCATTATCAGAACCAACTGATGATAGTTTTGCATTTGGTTCTAAATTATCTTCTCCTAATGTACTTATTAAGAAATTTCAGAAATCTACATTTAGCTTACTTGTTCATCTATCAAAATCTCTAAACGTAACATTCTTAGAACATCAATCATTCATTGTTTCTCATACTTTTTGACCACTAATAGTAACAGTTATTTGAAGGTTTGAAATTTTAACAGTTTTGTCTATTGGGTTGTAAGATAAATTAGATGCAGTGTTGTTAGTAAATTCAATATCATAATTACCATTGATAGTAAATGATACACTCATAGTGTTTCCGTCATTATTGAATTTATATCCACTTGCTTTAGCTAATACTTCGTTCAAACCTGCAATAGCATTAGTAATTGGAGTAGTATCTTTTTGAACTTCTTCAAAAGATTTACCTTTAACTAAATTATTAACAGTATCATAAACTGTTGTAGCATCTAATTGAATAATTTCATTAGTTTGGATTTTAAATCCTGATAATGTGATTTCTAATGAAGTTGTAGTTGGGTTCCCTAATTGATCTAATTGAGGAATTCCTGCAATTGTTAATAATATATCAGCATCTTTAGCTGCACTTGTAAGCGTTAAACTAGCTGAAGATAATGATGGTAATGAATTAGTGATTTCATTGTTAGTGTTAGCTTTTAAACCATCAATGATTTTTTGTTGGTTTGCACTATTGTTTAGTGCTTCTAACATTTGAGATTGAGTAACTAAATCAAAACTCGAATATCCAGTTGAAGTTTGAATTAACTTAATTACTGCATCATTGTTTAAACTAGCAGGAGTTCATGCTTTAAATCCTTCTAGTGTTAAACTTAGTTCACATGTTCCATCATTTCCATTTTCTAATAATGTTGGAATACCAGAAATTGTTACTTGTATAGTTTGATTAGATACTATTGGAGTTACTGTAATACCAGTAGTTTCTGATAATGTAGCACCAGGATTTACAATAGCATCGTTTGCATTTGCTTTAATTGCATCAATGATTGCTTGGTTTGATTCAACCATTTTATTTTTGAATTCACCAGCTGTGATTGTACTAAAATTAGAAACTTCTGTTGCCGTTTGGATTGTTTGAATCATCTTAGTGTTATCTAATGAAGTAGCAGCTCAAGGTTTGAATCTATTTAAGCTTAGTTTTAAATTAACTATAGATGCACTTCCATCTTCTAAGTCAGTTGATATACCGCCAAATACAATATTAACTGTTTGTTCATTACTAGTTGCATCTAGTGTTAATGTACTTGATGCTAAGTCTTTTCCAGGATTTACAATTTCACCATTTGCATTAGCTTTAAGATCTGTTAAAATTCCTTCTTTTACTGAATTAATTTTATTAATCATTTGTTTTGCTGTAACTGTATCGAAATCAGAGATACCAGTTTTTTGTTTAATTAGATTAGTAACAGCTTCTTGGTTTAAAGAAGTGTTAGTTCATTTTTTGAATCCATTTAAAACTGCATCTAATTGAATAGTAGTATCTGTTCCATCTTCAGATAATGCTGGAACTCCTGAAATTGTAATATCAATTGAATCTGATAAATCAGTTGCAGTTAATTCAATAGTTGCAGAACTTAATGATTCAGTTGGATTAACAATAACACCATTTTCATTTGATGTTAATGCAGAAATGATTGTTGCTTTTGCATCATTAATTTTTGTTAACATTTGCATTGATGTAACCATTGTGAAATCAGTTACACTTGTTTTTTCTTTAACAATGTTTACAAATTCATCTTTGTTTAAAGAAGTTTGTTTTCAAGCTTTAAATCCAGTTAATGTCAAACTTAAATTAACTAAGTTGTTATCAGTTTGTGGAATTCCTTGGATTTGTACACTAACATCATTGTTACTACTTGATGCAATAACAACTAAATTAGATTCACTTAATTTATCACTTGCATTGTTGATTTCTTTGTTTGCATTTTGTTTCAATGCATCAACAATAGCTTTGTTGTGGGTTTGATCATTGATTTTATTAACCATTTGACCAACAGTTAGTGTTGCAAAATCATCTACACCTGTAGACTTCTTAATTAATGCTACAACTGCATCTTGATTTAATGTAACTTTCGGAACATTATTAGAGGGTTTATTAGTAGAGGGCTTGCTAGAATTACTACCACAACTAGCAGTTAATACTGCAGTTGCAACAGAAGAAGTTAATAAGACCCCCCCCAATATTCCTAGAATAATTTTGTTTCTTAATTTCATATATAATTTACTCCCCAATAAATATAATTACTATTATTATATAATAAAATCTTGAAAAGTCATTTATTGAACCATTATTATAATAATAAAAACTAGTCAAAACGACTAGCTTTTATAAATATATTATCCTTGAACTGTTACTTTTGTTGAAGCAAATGCATCAGAAGATCAGTTTGCACCAGCAGGTTTTGTTAATGTCATTGTTGGTAATGATGTACATTCTTCGAATGCTCATTCACCAATTGTCATTACTGAACTTGGAATAACTAAACCTGTGAAGCTTCTATCTCCTCAAAATGCATGACGTTGAATAATAGTAACTGTGTTTGGAATAGTTAAAGTTCCTGACATTCCTGTACATTCATAGAATGCTTCTGCTCCAATGTTTGTAATTCCTGGTTGAATCACTAAAGAAGTAAATCCTGAACATCCTCTAAACACACCTGTTCCTAGCGTTCTAACTGAACTAGGAATAACTAATTGCCCACTAAATGAACATCAGTAGAATGCTGATGACCCAATTGTAGTAATTGTATTAGGAAGAGTTAATTGTCCTGTTAATTTAACAGTTCTAAATGCATCTGAACCAATAGATGTTAAGGAATTAGATAATGTTAATGTTCCTCTAAATCCTGCTGAACTAAAACAACTTGAACCTATAGTAGTAACTGAGTTAGGGATAACTAAATCTTTAGTAAGATATCTACAACCATAGAATGCATAACTCTTAATAGTTTTAACTGTACTTGGAATCAACAAGTCTCCTGAAATATTATTATTACTATAGAATGCTTTATCACCAATTGAGACTACCGGTAAATTATAATTAGTTCCACCTCTAGAAACTTGTACTTTTCCTTGTGAATCTGCCAAATGAGAAGCATCAATGGAAACTGAACTATTTATAGCACCCTTAAGTTCAAGAGCTCTTGAACCATTGTCATCAACAACCATATAATTTAAGTTATTAGCTTCTACTAATAATCCAACTGGTAATGATGTTGGGTTTTCATTTGTAGATACCATTGGAGTTAAAACTTGAATTTGATTACCTACTAAATTTAAAAGGCTATTGCTAGCAAGTGCTAGATTATTTTCTTTTGTAATGTTTAAAACAACATTGTAAGAATAATATTCATCTGTATAAGTAGCTGATTTTTGAGTTAATACAACATCAGTTACTGATGCACCAGCTCCTTGTAGTTGTTCATTAACTTGAGTCTTGATGTTGTTTTTAATAGCTTCATCATTACTACCATTGTAAGCAGCTAATTGAGTTTTAACTATTTCATTAATTGCATCAATCTTAGAAGTATCTAATGTTGCTGTATAAGAAGGATTTTTAATAGCAGAATCAATTGTATTAACAGTTACTAAATCATTTCCTGATTTTGTGATTGATGTTGTATTAGCTAATCCAATAATATATGAACTTGATACTTGTAATGTAACTTTATATGGAATGAATTGTGCATTACCAACAACTGCTTGTCTTTGTAATGTAACATCATTTAATACAATATCACTTTTAGCTAGAATTGGAGTAACTGCAGTTTTAATATCATTTTTAATTTGATCTGTGTTAGCTTCAGTTAATTTAGCTATTTGATCATTAAATACACTCATGATAGCTGTAATTGAATCTGCTGAAACTTCAGTTGTGTATTGTGCATTTGGAATACTAGTAGTTAATCCTTCTACAGTAGTTACAACATTACTAGATTGTGTGAATACTGATGTTGATGCTAATTTGATATTAGGATAAGAAGCAAATGTTAAACTAACAGTATTTAAAATGAATTTATTTGAATCAGGAGTTTCTTTAGCTTTAAATGCAACAGAGTCAACTGATACTCCTAAACTACTTAATTCTGTATTAACTTGGTTTTTAATATCTTCTTGGATTGTTGCTGCATTATCAGCAGTTAATTTTGCAACTTTTGTTGTTAAGATGTTGTTGATTGCAGTAATCTTAGCATCATCAATTGTAATTGTATAATTAGTATTTTGAATTGTAGTAACAATTGGATTTACTGTTGAGATTTGAGTTTGTGTACTTGTTAAAACAGTATCGTTTTCTAATACAAATTTATTTGCACTAGTTACGTTTAATACTACATTATAAGAAACAAAATTATCAGTTTCAGTTGGAGTTACTTCATTTAAATCAACTGAGTCTACAGTAATTTGAGTACCAGTTAATTTTTCATTAACTTGAGATAAAATTGTATCTTTAATATCTTGAGCATTACTTGTTGATAATGTTTTAACTTGATCATTTAAGATTGTATTGATTTCATTAATTTTAGTGTTATCTAAAGTAATTGTATAATCTGGGTTTTTGTTAATTGAAAGAATTGGAGTAACTGTAACTAATGAGTTGTTTACTTTTTTTAATGTAGTTTCATTAGCTAATGTTACTTCAGGATCTGCTCCAATGTTTAATGTAACATTATAAGATAATTTTTCATCTGTACTTGATGCTGGTTGAGCATCTAATGTAACTGATGAAACATTAATACCTAAACTGTTTAATTGTGCATTAACTTGATTTTTAATTGCATCAGTAATAGTTGCTTCATTAGTTCCATCAAATAACTTAACTTGTGCATTTAAAATATCATTAACTGCACTAATTTTAGCTTCATCTAAATTAACTGTATAAGTTGGGTTTTTGATTGTTGTAGTAATTGGATTAACAGTTACTAATGAATTACCTGATAATTCGATTGAATCTGAATTAGCTAAACTGATAGTGTAATCACTAGTTACATCTAAACTTACTTTATATGTTAAGAATTCAGAAGCATCACTTACTGGTTGTTTAGATAATGTAACTGAGTTTAAAACAATTTTACTAGGTTCAAGAATTGGAGTAACTGCAGTTTTAATTGCAGATGTAATATCTGATTCATTACTATCAGTTAATTTTTTTAATTGTTCATCAAAAATTCCCATGATAGAAGTAATTTGTTCTGCAGATACAGTTACAACATATTTTGAATTAGGTACTAATGATACTAATGCATTAACAGTACTAATTGCATTACCTACTTTATTTAAAACTGTTGTAGATGCTAATGTAACATTAGGTTCACTTCCGATGTTTAATGTAACATCATAAGAAATGAATTCAGCTGAAGCATCCGCATCTTTTGCAGTTAATGTAACTGAATCAACTACTACTCCTAAGCTACTTAATTTTTCATTAACTTGAGTTTTGATTGCAGTTTGAACATCTGCTTCATTTGTTTTATTCAATGTAGCAACTTGATCAGTTAAGATTGTATTAATTGCATTAATTTGATCATCTGAAATTGTTACAGTATAAGAATCATTTTTAATTGTAGAAGCAATTGGATTAACTGTAGTAATTTTGTTTTCAGATTTAGTTAGAATTGTTTCACTAGCTAAAGTGAATTGAATTCCACTAGCTACATTTAGTGCAACATTATATGAAATAAATTTATCAGATGCTGATGCACTAACTGGAGTTAAATCAACACTAGATACTGTGATACCAGTTTCAGTTAAAGCAGTGTTTACTTGATTTTGAATTTCATTTTGAATATCTGATGTATTACCAGAATTTAATTTAGCAACTTCATCATTTAAGATTTTGTTAATTGCTGTAATCTTACCATCATCAATTGTAATAGTATATCCTGTGTTTTTATTTGCTGAAACAATTGGATTAACTGTTACTAAAGAGTTGTTAACTTTTTTTAATGTAGTTTCAGATGCTAAACTAACAATTGGAGTTGCACCAATGTTTAATGTAACATCATAAGAAATAAATTTATCTGATGCTGATGCAGTTTTAGGAGTAAATGCAACAGATGAAACTGTTACACCTAAACTCTTTAATTGTTCATTAACTTGAGTTTGAATAGTTGTTTGAATATCAGATTCATTGCTACCATTTAATTTTGCAACTTCAGTATTTAAAATTGTACTGATTGCAGAAATTTGATCTTCACTAATTACAAGTGAATGTTGTGGGTTTTTAACTGTTGTTTGAATTGGAGCAACAGTTAAGATTTGTTTACCTTCAACCTTTAATGTTGTTGAAGATTGTAATGTAACAGTTTTTTCACTACTGAAGTTTAATGCTACATTATAAGACACAAATTCATCAGCTTCTAATGCATTTGCTGGAGTTAGTACTACTGAATCAATTGTGATACCAGTTGATGCTAATGCAGTATTAACTAATGTTTTGATTTCATTTTCAATATGAGTTCCATTATCAGATGTTAATTTCCCTAATTCATCATTGATAATCTTGTTGATATTTTCAATTTGTTCATTTTTTAATTCAACACTTGCTTCTGGAGAAGGAGTAGGTGTTGGAGTTGGAGCAGGACCAGGTGCAGGTGCAGGCGGTTCAACTGGATCAGGAGTTGGAGGTGTAGGACCTGGACTTGGTTCTGGTTGAGGGGCTGGTGAAGGGTCTACTGGAGTATCTGGTGTTTGAGCAGAGTCATCACCATCAATATTTCCAGAGCCACAACTTACAGCCGTTAGAGCGATAGATGCAGGAATAGCTGTAATAGCCACTGCACTAAAGACTCCAAGGATTATTTTATTTTTTAATTTCATATTTCCCCTTTCAAATATAAAATGTATCCTAAATTTTTCTCATGCGCTCTAATTATATATATATATATATATAAGAATGAGAAAAAACTAGACAAAATCAAGTAAAAAAAAATGGTAGCACTCTAATTTCTGTGTTTTAGAGTAATTATTCAATTATACACAACTTT
>JAHHTF010000023.1 GCA_020024775.1 Ureaplasma sp.
TTGTTAGAATTGTTTTATTATTGTGGTTCCCCACAAAATTTCTTAAACACCCTAAATTTGAAAACAATTACTACTATCCGGTAGATTCAGATGGAGTTAGATTAACTAACATCATGCAGAAAGTAATTGTTTATAGAAACATGTTAACTGATGAAATATTTACAAAGTTTAGATCAGAACAAATCAACCTAATTCAGTGTTCCAAAGATGATATGATTTTTGTGGAATCTGAAATACAACTAGAGAATTATTATTTGAGAAATAAAATTGATGTTTTACAAAAAGAAAAACTAACTCTTGAAAAAGCTTTGCAAGCGATCAAAAGTTAGCACTAAACATAATTTAATTATATAATATTTTTTAGTATTTCGTGTGTTCATTTTGAACGAAATTTAACACCTTTTTGTGTCATTTTTGACATTTTTATATTTCATGATGTGTGATATTAATAAAAAAAGGAGGTTATGGATAAGACTTTTATCATCCTATTCATAACCCTTCTAATCATAATAATCTTAGTATTATTATAACATAATTCAGGGATGTTTGCCCTTTTTTGTGTCATTTTTGATATTTAAAAAAGAGATTATGGATAAGACTCTTGCGCCCTATTCATAATCATCCTATTCATAATCCTCTTAATTGTTATAATAATGATACTATTATAACATAAATCAGGGACATTTGCCCATTCTTAAATTTTATATATCTATTATACCAACAATAATTTGAATCTAATTAATATTTATAATTAAGAATAAATACCATTTCAACTTATTAATAACTGTTTTTAATAAAATAATTAGTATTTAGTGATTAAATATTTTTTATTTTCAACTTTAAGTATATAATAATGGTTAAATTACCAGAAAGGAGATTAAGATGAAAGAATTACAGCAGAATGTTAATAATAGTTCTAACCAATTAAAGAAATATTCTGTAAAAGATGCTTTAAAGTTAGTGTTTAAGAATTGGTTCTTTATTTACTTTTCATTTGTAAATATGTTTATTCCATTCTATGCTACTATTATTTCAAGCTTATTAGCACCGCATGCAACTATTAATCTAACATGTGTTGGGCTAACAACTAGTTTTATTAGTATCTTTAATCAGTTTTTGTTTTTGATTGCACTAACAATGGTTTTTGTGTTAAACAAAAATATCATGACTGCCACCTCCCTCGAAGTTGACAGAAAAACAATTTCTTTGATTATGTTGATCTACAGTAGTGTATCTACATTATTATTTATCGGATGTAGTTTACTATACATTAGATTCTCAACATTGTATGTTGGTTATACTCAAACATTCAACTATGCTTTAGAATTCGTCTTAATGGTTGCTCCTACATTTATTATTAATGGGTTTGTTTATTTAAATATCATTTATAAATTAGAAACTAATAAATGAAAATCATTTTTAACTTATTCTATTTACTTTGCTTTAAATTTGATTTTGATACCTGTGTTTTATTTGTTTATTCCATTTACAGTTGAATGACAACTAATTGGAATGGGACTAGGTTTCTTAGTTGCTAGTTTAATAACTTTTTTATTTGTGTTTTTATTCAACATGAAATCAAAAGAATTTATGGATGAATTCCACTTGACTTTTAACAAAGAATCACTAAAAATGTTCTTTAGTAAAACAAGTAACTTTATCTCAACATTCTTATTATCAACAATTATGAAAGGGTTCTTGGTAATGACTATTGGTTTATCTTTAAACCTAAGTAGCAAACCAACCTTTACTTCATTAATGGTAGCTAAGATTATTTGATATAACTGTTTGTTCTTTTGTGGATTCTTTGGTGATGGAGTATTATATAGCATTGAATACTCAAAGATGAAATCACAATTGCTTAATAATGGAAACTACCAAGCATCATTAAAAACAATGTTCAGTTTTGCTGGAATCGTTTGGTTAGGAACATTTATTGTTTGTGTTTTATTCAGTGCTACTGCTAAACATGGTTTAAGTTATCTATATGCTCAAAACCAAGAAGCACCAATTGGTGGAGAAGTAACTGATAACTTCCACTGACTATTATTTGTTCCCCACCAAGAAGAAATTGGAAACTTCTTATGATCAACACAAAAAGTTAATTTACAAATGATTACAGGAGCACTAACTCCTTGTTATGCATTAATGTATCTAACAATCTTCCATACAACAATGAATTCAGTTAAAATCCTTACAAGTAAGAAATTAGTAATGGATCAAAAGTTTAACTGAAAGGGACTATTAACTAACATTTTAATGTTAGCAATTGTAATGACTATCATTGCTGTATTAGGTTGTGCATTTAATGAACCTAAATATGCAAACTATTTAAATACCTTTAATGGATTGGATGCTTTTTCATTTGGTTTAACAATGATATCAGTATTCATGATGACTATGGTATTATCAGGAATGGCTATTAAGATTTCGAAGATGAAAAAAATGATGAAAAAAAATAGTGTTACGCAAACTAGTGTGTAGCACTATTTTTTAATATTCTTAGGATTGTATTTATACTCCTTATCAAATTGATGACTATCAATATTATAAAATCCTTTAATGTATTTCATTAAGAATGAATGTTCTTCTCGTTTGGTTTTAAAAACTAGTTTGTGAAACTTTAAGAAGTTTTTAATTTTTGTGTGGGACACAGAATTAAACAAGTAAAAACAATTATCATATTTCTTAAAGGCTTCTAAAAGCAATTTGGTATTAGTGTCATATAACACTAATGCTTTTTTTAGATATTTAACAACATGTTCAAAATAAATGCCTTTTAAGAATTCTTGAGCTTGTTTCTTTGTATTAAATTCTTGTTTTTGTTTAATACTGTCTTTTAAATGACCAGAAGACTCATAAATAAAAATATTGACATCAACAGTATAAGAATTAACAATATCTTTATTAGTACCTAATTCATGATCATAATATGAAACATGATTTGCTTTGATTGTTGATTCATCACATATGACTTTGTAATTAGGTCATAAATATTGGGTATAGATTTTTCAAAATCTAACATTTAGCTTTGTTTTTTTCGTCACATCTTGGTCTTAATAATTCATGGAAGATATGAGATCTAATTCAATCTGCATCATGTTTGGAATTTTGAATTTTCATATATATGTTATACAAAGTGATAGCATCTTCTAAACCATCATGTTGTTTAGTTTGATTAACTTCATAAACATTTGCTAAACACTTTAGACTTGGTGAGAAATTAGGTTCAAATGAATATTCTTCAATAAATTCTTTTTGGAAATCCCGAAGAATAACTTCGTTTGTTAAATTATGATTTTGTTTAACTGAATTCAAAACTACTTCATCATAGTTTCCATATGCAAAACAAGTAATTCCTTTTGCAAATTCAGTAAACTCTTGATAAACAATATCTTCTGTTTTTTCTTGTTTTCTAAAGAAACTCGAATCCTTAGACAACAAATGTTTTATCTTCGGATTCAAAGGTCCTGTGTATAAACAATATTGATTGAAATATTGTGTTTGTTTAGTATCTAAATCATATTTAACAGCACCAAGCTGTAATAACTTATCAACCTTTATATAATTCTTTTTCGATTTAGCATTTACCTGAGTTGCTTCAACATCTAGGAAAATAATTTCTCTACTCATGAAATTAATTATAACAAAATAAACCTAATCAGTATTAACCAAAAAATAAAAATAAGACATTGTTAAATTGACTATATTGATTCTTATAGAAATAATAAAAAGGAAATCCTAATGGACTTCCTTAAATATTAATTATTTGTTGTTAGTTTTTACATTTAATCTTTCTTTAATTCTAGCTGATTTACCAGCACGGTTTCTCATGTAAGAAATGTAAGCTCTTCTAACTTTACCATAACGTTTAACTTCGATTTTTTGAATTAATGGACTGTTTAAGTTGATACTTAATTCTACTCAAACACCATTTGATTCTTTTCTAACAATTGCAGTTTCAGAAGCACCTGATCCTTTTCTTCTAAGTACAACACCTTCGAATTTTTGGATTCTAGTTTTTTTACCTTCAGTAATTTGGTTGTGAACAATGATTGTATCCCCAGAATCGAATTGAGGAATATCTGATTTAATTTGAGTTTCTTGAACTTGGTCTAGGATTTTCCCTTTATTGATTTTAAAAATTTCCATAATTATTTTCCTTTCTGTTTTATATATGCACTATAAATATCTGGTCGATACTTCTTTGTTTTTTGAATTCTTTGATCACGATTAAACTCATCAACTAATTTATGATTTCCACTTAATAAAATCTCTGGTACTTTATGATTATCATATTCATATGGTTTAGTGTATACTGGATAATCTAATAGCATATCTTCAAATGATTCAGCTACTAAGCTTTCTTTACTAATCACACCATCAATTAATCTAACCAATGAATCTGTGATTATACAAGCTGGTAACTCACCACCAGTCAACACATAATCTCCAATACTTAATGGGATATCTATGTAATGATAGATTCTTTCATCAATCCCTTCGTAGTGACCACATATAATGATAATGTGTTCATGTTCTACAACAAATTGTTTAGCAAGAGATTGATTATACATATATCCACTTGGGGTAGTTAGAATTACATAACTATCTTTAGTTTTGATTGCATTAATACAATCAACAACAGGTTGTAATCCAATTACCATCCCTGCACCACCACCATATGGAGTATCATCTACTTTATTATGTTTGTTTGTGGAATAATCTCTAAAGTTAATAACTTCAATTTCAATCTTATTAGACTGGATTGCTCTTTTGATGATTGAAGCATCAAAATAAGCATTAAAGGATTCTGGAAACAAAGAAAGAATACTAATTTTTTTTAGCACATTATTTTAAGTAACAGAAACCAGATGGACCTTTAGTTAATTTGAATTCGTCTAGAGGTCTTGGGTTTTTATAAGGAATGAATCCGTCAAGTTCCATTAATTTAACATCATCTTGATCTTTGAAGTATGCATCAAATTGTTTTTTAGTTAAGATTGATTTTGAACCATATTCTCTTCAAGATTTTGTTTTAGATAACACTTGAGTGTTTTTTAAATCAAATTCACCTACAACCATACCGATTGGTTTAATTGAGTAAACTAATACTCTTTGTACTTTTTGAACAGGTAATTTTTTGAAGAAAATAATTTCTTTTTCTTCGTTAATGATTTCTTCAATAAATGTTTTATCTAATGAAATCATAATTGTTTTTGCTGAAGTATCTGCATCAGTTACAGTAGTATCAACTACAAATTCTTGTTTTTCTCTTTTTGCTAATTCTTCTTCTGATATTTTTTTAATAGCTTTAGAGTCTTCTTTAATAACTAATTTTTTAGCTCTTTCTTCAGCTTCTTTTTTAGCTTTTTCTTCTGCAGCTTTTTTAGCAGCTAAAGCTTCAGCTTCTTTTCTTGCTTTTTCTTCATCTTTAGCTTTTTGTTCTGCTAATCTCTTAGCTTTTTCTTCAGCTTCTTTTTTAGCTCTTTCATCTGCTAATCTCTTTAATTCTTGACGTTTCTTTTCAGCTTCTAATTTTTTAGCTTCATCGTCTTCTTTTTTAGCAGGTTGTTTTTTAGCTTTTGCATTTGCTTCTAAGTAAGCTTCTAATTGTTTTGTTTGTTTTAATTCGTTGAATTTAGCTCAAACACCTTGTTGTTTTAAAACTGATTTAGCAGTATCTGAAGGTTGAGCACCACTAGCTAATCATTTAATAGCTGTATATTCATCAACGCTCATAGTTCCATCTAATGGATTGTATTGACCTACAAGTTCAATATATGCACCATTAGATTTTGCTCTTTGATCAGCTACAACTAATCTGAAGAATGGTGATTTATGACGACCCATTCTTAATAATCTAATTTTTGTCAATTTATTTCTCCTATAAAATAAAAGTATTAAATGTAAAGTGTTAAGTAGTTTTACTTAACAGATAAAATTATAACATTTTTTAATATTTTGTAAAAATTATTCACAATATTTCTATTTTTTTTTAAAATATTAAAGATATTTGAATATTGCTTTTCAAATTATAGGTTTATTAATTTTGATTCATAAGAAAGATAATTAAATGGAAAATAATAATTTTAGAATTGGATTTGCAAAAGATATCCATGTTGTAAAAAAAACTAGAAAACCAAACACAATCAGTTTAGGTGGTTATAAATTTTCATCAAACCACGAAATAATTGCACACTCAGATGGTGATGTAATTATTCATGCAATTGTTGATGCATTACTATCTGCTTGTAACTTAGAAGATATTGGTTATTATTTTTCAAATAAAGATCCAAAAAATAAAAATATTGATAGTAAAGAAATCTTAAAGTTTTCTTTAGAAAAACTAAATGAATTAAATTTAAAACCTATTCAAATCAATTTAACAATCATCTCAAATGATTTTATGATTTCTAAAATCAAACAAGATATTATTAATGAATTAAATACAATGATAAAAGACACTGAAATAAACATAAAAGGTAAGTCTTTTGAAAAAAGAAATAATACAATCGAATGTTATTGTTTTTTATCATTAACTAATAAATAATAATTTATTATATTTGATATAATATTATACATTGATTATAAAATAATATAGATTAAGGAACAAAATGACAGATAATGTTAATCAAGAATTAGAATTAGAAAAAGTTAGATCCAAATCAAACATCGTTTATAATGTTCATTTTTATAGTTCATTTGGTGTATTAATTTGATTCTTTGCATGCTTATTAACTCCTGTAGTTTATAATGTTGGTGGAATATTAACGCCATTCTATGCAGAATACAATAGTGCTCTAACTTTAACTCCATTAGGAATTATTTCATCAATCGTTGCAATTCTATGGATTGTTGAAACAATAGTATTCATAATTATGTCTTGCAAGTTCAAGCAGCATAAGTATCCAAATATAGAAAACCAAAAAACTAATTGAGCTTATTATTCGATCTTAATTATTGGTTTCATTATTATCTCTTTACTCGTAGCTGGTTGTTTCATTCCACCTAAGAACCATACAGAAGGTTATCCAGGAAACTTCTACACCGCAGTATGAGGGTTCAACGAATTAGGATTATTTGGTAATGGATTATGATATACAGCAGTTGTGTTATTCTCATTATTAATTATCTATGGTTTCTTTGCAGTATTAATTTTATGAAAAATCAATAGCAATACTCAAATCCTTGAATTCATCAAAAACAGAAAAGAAATCTTCAGAGAAATGATTGAAAAAGTAAAAGAAGCTAAGAAAACGAAAGCTGAAAATAGAGCTAAAAGAAAACGTTTATTAGAAGAAGAAGATGAATTACTAAACAATCTAAATGAAGTTGTAATTGAAGAAGATGAAGTTGCAGGATTATCTCAAGAAGAATTACAAGCTAAAATCAATAAACATAATGAAATCAAAAACAAAATCTTTGATCTTCATAAACAACAAGAAGAATTAAAATTAGAAGCTAATCCTTTCGCTAGAAAGAAAGAAAAAACTGAAGTTATTAACAAACGTGCAACTAAAGTTAAAAAGCAAGAAATTGCTATTCCAGATAAAGAATTAGAAGAAATCTTCAAAAACCTTGATATTGATTAACATCCTAAGATACAACCAATCGGTTGTATTTTTTTTTATACACATAGAAAAACAAGAAGACAACATTAGTCATCTTCTTGTTTTACTTATAAATAACTTTTTTATTTAATAAACTAATTAATATATCTTTGGTGTCACCTTGGAAACCAAAGCCTGAATCTTTATAACCAATGAATGGTAGATTATCTGGTGATCTTGCACATGCTGAATTTATGTTGATTCTACCAACTTCTCATTGATTAATTAAGTTATTAATCAATTGTTTGTTTTTGGTGAAAACACTTCCTTGTAACCCAAATTCAGAAGACTTAAGAACCTTCAATAATTCTAATTCATTATTTACTTTGGTTAAACAACAAATGGGTGCAAACTGTTCTTGTTTAAATAACTTACATTTGTTGTTAATATCAATGATTAGGTTAGGATATAAGATATTATCTTTTGACTTAATATCAAAAATGTTTTTTGCATTTTTACTAATTGCATCTTTCATTAAATCAATATTGTACTGAACTGCTTTTAATGAAATCAATTCTGTGATTTGATTATTATCATCAATTGCTGAACCAACTTTTAATTGTTTTATTTCTTGTTTTAATAAATCAATTAATTGATAATAAACGTCTGTATGAACAACAATTAGTTTTAGCGCTGTGCAACGTTGTCCATTAAAACTAAATACGCCTTTAATGATGTTTTTAATTGTTGATTGCATATCTGCATCTTTTCAAATAATTGCAATATTTTTAGCACTACCTTCAATGTTGTATTTAATTCTTGGATTTAATTGTTTGATAATTTTCTTAGCAACCCTAGATGACCCTGTAAAAAATAAATACTTAATATATTTGTTTTTATAAAGGTATTTATATAATTCAATATCATTTACATTGATTGCATTAACAATATTACTATCAAATCCAGATAACTGAAATAATCTAACTATTTCATCTGCAATTAAACAAGTATTTAAAGATGCTTTAAATACAACAGTATTATTTGTTAATAAAGCCATAATAATTTTAGTAACAACCAAATTAAATGGATAATTAAATGAACAAATAATAGTAACCACTCCAAGAGGTTGATACACAAAATCCTTTTGATGTTTTATTACATAATCATGTTCTTTGATACAAAACTCAATGAACTCGATTGTTCTGTTTATTTCATTTAAAGCTTCTTGTTTTGTTTTAGCAACTTGATGTAAAATCAATTCAGCTAAATGATCTTTGTTTTGTTGGATTAATACAATAAACTGATGAATTCTAGCTTTAATAACATCTAAAGAAACATCCTTAAACTTATTGAATGCATCAGCTGCTAATTCAAATGTTTTAAGGATATCTTGCTTAGAATCATATTGGTTTGATTCACCAATCAATTTGTTATCAATAATAGAATAAATCTTTGTTTTCATATTATAAAAACTCAATGTTTTCTTCTTTAGCTTTTTCTAATTCAGATTTAGGTCAAACACTAACTTGAACTTCTCCAATGTGTTTCTTTTCTAATAAGTACATACATAATCTACTTTGGCCTAATCCACCACCAATACTTAATGGTAATTCTTCTTTTAGAATTCCTTGGTAGTATTCGTTGTATGTATCTACTAAATTAATGTCTAAACCTTTTTGTTTAATTAATGTATCTTTATCAACTCTAATACCTAATGACATTAATTCTAAAGCACAATCATTAGGAGCATGGTAAGCAATTAAATCACCATTAAGTTCTAGGTTATCATAATCCTTTGCTCTTGCTCCATGAGCATGATCAGCTCCTGGAATAATATTACCAATCTTTGTAATAAAGACAAATTTGTGTTCTTTACAAATTTCATATTCTCTTTGTTGTGGAGTTAAATCAGGATATTTTTTATATAATTCCTCAGAGCTGATGACAAATAATTTATCTGGCATCTTATCAATTAATTGAGGATGTAATGTGTTAATGTATCTTTCTGTTACTTTGATAATGTTAAAGAAGTTTTGGACATAATCAATTAGAAACTCTAAATTATATTGATCTGGTTCAATGATTAATTCTCAATCTCATTGGTCAACATATAAAGAATGTAAGAAGTCAACTTTTTCGTGTGGTCTAATAGCATTCAATGTAGCAAAGATACCTTTCCCTCTTGGGATTTCATATTTAGCTAATGCTACTCTTTTTCATTTAGCTAATGATTGTACAATCTCAATTGTTTCATCATAACTATCTGCATTAAATAAGACACCATTTTGATCTATATCAAGATTGTCGTTTAAACCACATTCGTTTGATAACACCAAAGGAGCTGAAACTCTTAATAGTTTTAGTTCTTGGCGTAATAATGTTTCTAGAGTTCTTTTGATTTCTAAAATTGCATGTTGGGTTTCATAAACCGAAACCTTAGCTCTGTATTGATTCACTTTCTTTAACCTCTGCTTCCTTCTTTTTGTTATTCTTATAAAAACTATACATGTAAATAATTAAAGAAACAATACTAAATATTGTAGCTAGAATAATTAAACCATTTTGAATCACTCAGTAGTATCAATTATTGTTGTTACTTATTGAGAAACAGAAAACAACAATAATCCCTACCATTAATAAAAATGTTTTGATTTTCCCTCAAATATTTGCAGGTATAACAATATTTTTTTGTAAACAATTTATTCTGAATCCATCAATGATAATATCTCTGGTTAACAAGATAATAGCTAATCAGATGGGAATAAAATTGTAATATGTAAATGATAAGATAACCACATTAGTTAATATCTTATCTGCTAATGGGTCCCAAAGTTTCCCAAAGTTTGAGACTCAATTATATTTCCTTGCTAAATAACCATCTAAGAAATCTGTTATCGCACTTATTAAATATAAAATTAATGCAAGTAACATATTCAATGGAAATCTAATATGTACATAATCCACATTAATAGTGTATATAACTGGACCAAAATCTACCAGAATAAATATACATATAATTGGAACTAATGCTATTCTTAAGATAGTAAGAATATTTGGAATATTTTTTTTATTAAAACTTGATTTGGCCATGAGTTCTTGGGAAAGGAATTACATCTCTAATGTTGTTAATTCCTGTAAAGTACATGATTAATCTTTCAAATCCAAGTCCGAAACCTGATGACATGTAATATCCATATTTTCTTAAATCAATGTATCATTCTAATGGAGCAATATCCATTTTTAATTCATTACATCTATTTAGTAATTTGTTATAGTCATCTTCTCTTTGCGATCCACCTACTAGTTCACCAATTCCAGGAACTAATAAGTCAACAGCAGCAACTGTTTTGTTGTCTGAGTTTTGTTTCATATAAAATGCTTTGATGTCTTTTGGATAGTTATAAACAAATGTAGGAGCATTGTAAACTTGTTCACAAATATATCTTTCATGTTCTGAACCTAAATCCATTCCTCAGAAAATATTTTTGTCTTCAAATTCAACTTTTTTGTTCTTAGCTGCATCTTCTAAGATTTCAATTACTTCTGTATAAGAAATCTTTTTGAATTCATTAGCGCAAATTTTTTCTAACTTTGTTTTTAATGAATCATCTAAACTACAGAAGAATTCAAATTCATCTTTAGCTTGTTCTAAATATTTTTTTGCAACATCAACAATCATTTCTTGAATGATTTGCATTAAACCATTTAAATCACAAAAAGCAATTTCTGGTTCCATCATTCAGAACTCAGCTGCATGTCTTGATGTATGTGATTTTTCTGCTCTGAATGTTGGACCAAATGTATAAACTTTTTTAAATGCTTGCGCATAAGCTTCAGCTTGTAATTGACCAGTAACAGCTAAACACGTTTGTTTAGAGAAAAATTCTTCTTTATCATCTGTTTTAACAATGAATGTTTCACCAGCTCCTTCTCCATCATTTGATGTAAAGATTGGAGAACTTACTCATGTGAAGTTTCTGTTTTGAAAAAATTGGTGAATTAAATTTGAAAGAATACTTCTAACTTTCATTACAGATCAAAAAGTATTAGTTCTTGGTCTTAAGTGAGCAATGTCTCTTAAGAATTCAAAACTATGTTCTTTTTTTTGTAATGGATATTCATCATCGTTATCTTTTAAAATAACAATTGAATTTGCAATAACTTCAAAAGGTTGTTTTGCTTGTGGTGTTGATTTTAAAATTCCTTTAACTTTAACAGCAGCATAAAGTTTAACAGTTGTGATTTCTTCATAGTTTGCAATATCACTTTTATAAACTACTTGGATTGGTTTTAAAATAGTTCCATCATTTACAGCTAAGAAGCTTACTTTAGAACTGTTTCTATTTGCTTTAACAAATCCAATTAATTCAATTTCTTTGTTATCATACTGTTCATACTTTTCATATATATCTTTAAAATCCATTGGTGTCTCCTAATTATAAAGTTTCTAATATTTTAACCAAGTCATTAATCGTTTTAATATTGATTAATTCTTGATCTGGGATTCTTACTTTTAGTGCATCTTCAATTTTAAACACTAAGTTCATCAACTTTAATGAATCAATTCCTAATTCTTTTAAATTTGTTTCATATTTATTTTCAGGAATATTGATGTTATTTTCTTTAGCAATTCTTTTGATAGTTTCTAATACATTAGATGCCATATTATCCTTTCAAATCATTGTTTTTACTAGTTATTTATAGAAAAATTAATAATATCATAG
>JAHHTF010000024.1 GCA_020024775.1 Ureaplasma sp.
CATAATTTTATTATATCTGTGTATAGTGTGTTCATTTTGAATGAAAAATATTAAATCCACAAAAGATTAGAAAATATTGTGTGTTATAATTCTTTTATGTTTATTGAAAGGAATCAATGATTATGACAAAACTAAATGTAGTTTTATTTGAACCTGAAATCGCTCAGAATGTAGGTAATATTATCAGAACGTGTGATAGCTTTGACACCAAGCTTCATTTAATCAGACCATATGGATTCTTTTTAAATGATAAGGTGATTAAAAGATGTTCAACAAATCATTTACATCTTGAAAACATTTTTCAATATGATGACTTTGAAGAATTCTTAGCTAAGAATCTTATTACTGATAATATTTATCTATTTACTAAAAAAGGTTTAAATGCACCAAATGAAATTGATTATTCAAAACATACAGATAAAGAAATTTATTTAATGTTTGGTAAAGAATCATCTGGGATTCCTGATGTAATATTAAATACATATAAAAATAATACAGTTCGTGTTCCAATGTTACAAAACATTATTAGTATTAACTTAAGTAATACAGTAGCAATTGGACTATATGAAGTATTAAGACAATTTGATTACTTGAATTTAAAGAAATAGAAAGAACAATAAATATATGGGTAGACTTAGATTTAATAAGAAAGCAGAACAAATCATTAAAAACAATGAACATCATTATTTCTTGAATTCAATTGATGAAGTTAAAGAATACACAAAAGATAAAAATGTGATTCTAGAAATCGGAATGGGTAAAGGTGATTTCATTATTACTCAAGCACAATTAAATCCTAATGATTATTTTATTGGGATTGAGAAATATCAAACAGTTGCTATTAAAGCATTAAATAAAGTTAAAGATTTAAAACTTAATAACTTAAAATTTTTAACCACAGATGCAACTAATCTAAATGAAATCTTTTTAGATAATAGTATTCAAAAAATATATTTAAACTTTTCAGATCCATGACCTAAAGCAAGACATGAAAAAAGAAGATTAACTTCAAATACATTTTTAGGGATTTATAAAAAACTATTACAGAAAGACGCTGTGGTTGAATTCAAAACAGATAATGAATCATTATATAGTTATTCAATAGAAAATCTATTACATAATAATGAATTCGATATTCAAGTAATTTATTATTCAAATAACATTTATTTAGAATTTGATAATCCACTTAATTACAATAATATTCAAACTGAATATGAAAGAAAATTCTTACAAAAAGGAAGTACAATTAAAAAAATCATATTCAGTTTTAAATAAGGATAAATAAGAAGATGAGACTTGATTTATATTTAGTAGAAACAAATAGAGCACAAACAAGAAATAAAGCTCAAGAAATGATTAAAAAAGGTTTTGTATCAGTTGATAATAAAGTGATATTGAAACCTAATTATGATGTCTGTACAAACCAAGAAATCAAAATCTTATCTGAATTAGAGTTTGTTTCTAGAGCTGGGTATAAATTAAAGAAAGCTTTAGAAGAATTTAAAATTGATGTAGATAATAAAACATGTTTAGACATTGGCGCATCAACTGGTGGGTTTGTTGATTGTTTATTGCAAAATGGTGCTAAAAAAGTTTATGCACTAGATTGTGGAACAGACCAATTAGCCAAGAAATTATTAGATGATAATAAAGTTGTGAATTTAGCTAATACTAACTTAAAAGAAATTCCAAACTTAGAATTTGATCATCTTGATATCATCACTTGTGATGTAAGTTTTATTAGTTTAAAACATGTGTTTGCAGCTATTGAATCATTAATTGATAGTGATACTATTTTAATCTTTTTAATTAAGCCTCAATTTGAATTAAGTAAAGAGATTGTTGAAAAGAATAATTTCTGTATTAAAAAAGAATCAGATCGTCAAAAAGCAATTCATCAAGTACAAATGTATGCTAATGAACACAAGATAAATCTAGTATCAATAATTGAGTCCCCAATTACAGGAGCTAAGTTAGAAAACATCGAATACTTAGGTTTGTTTAAATATATTAACAAAAAGGATTAACATGAAATATATTGCTCATATTGATGTTGATGCTTTTTTTGCATCTGTTGAAGAAACATTAGATAAATCATTACATAATATTCCATTTGCTATTGCAAACAATACTAAGGATGGAATTATTTCAACAGCTAATTATCATGCAAGAAAATTAGGGATTCATTCTGCAATGTTAGTATCTGATGCAATTAGAATTTATCCAGATTTAAAAGTTATTAAAGCAAATCTGTCTTTGTACAGAAAGATATCATATGAACTATTTGATATTTTATATAAAAGGGTTTCTAATCAAATTGAAATCGCTTCGATTGATGAATGCTTTTTAGATATTACAGAAGAATTAAAAGATGTAGATCAAAACATCTTGTTCTTCGTTTCTGATATCAAAAATATCATTAAAAGAGAAACAGGATTAAATATTTCAATTGGAGTTGGTCCAAATAAATATATTGCTAAACTATTGACCAATTTTTCAAAACCAAATGGTTTATTAATTTATGATGAAAAAATTTTTTTAAAGAATTCAATTCTACATTTAAACCAAATTAATAAATCCGATTTAGAGCATCTTAAATCTTTAGGGATTAATAATTTTGAAGATTTTTGTAATCCTAAAAATGAAAAAATAATCATTCCAGTAGTTGGTAGAAACAGATATTATAAGATTTCAAATTTGTTATTGAATAAAGCTTTTGATCCTTTAACAATCAATTTTAATAAACCTAATCAGATTTCAGAAACTTGTAATTTCAATCCTGATTGTAGTGAGATTAAAGTAATTAATCAAGAAATAAAAAGATTGATTAAGAATTTATTAGATAAAAAGGAATTGAATGAATATTTTTATGATACTGTCGCTGTTTATTACAAACAAAATAGAAAAATTAAACGTTTTAGTAGAAAGATAAATGACTACAAAAATATCAATACTATCATTCTAAAATTGTTTCTAGATAACTGAGATGAAAAAGCAATAGATTATATTGGGATTTCCTTAATTAATCCTATTCCTAAAAAACAATCAAATTTGTTCGATTTTATATAATAAAATATATTTAGAAAATACCACATAATTTCTTATAATATTTATCTATCTACATAGTAGATAATCATTTAAAGATGAAAAGTTTAAGACAAATATTTATGACTTTAGTATTGGAGTAATTATGAACAAAAAAACTAAAATTATTTTAAGTGCTTTTGCAGTTGGTGCAGTTATTATTCCACCAGCTGTTCTTGCAGCTTCATGTTCAACAACAAATAACAAAACTAATAAAAATGTTAAATTAGATTTTGTTAATACTTTTGGTTGTTCATTAGATGAACTAAAAACATTTAGTCAACAAAACCCAGCAACATTTGAATCTCTTGTTGCATCAAAACTAAATGTAAGTGAACAAGAAATTAAAGATATTCAATTTAATGCACAAGGTTTAGTTGTAAAAACAGAATCAGCTTTGGGTAGTTGCACTTACACTTGTACATTCACTCCAATCTTCAATCCTAATCCATCACAATCAAATTCAATTGTTCCAAATACTATAGCAAACCAAACTTCAGAATATTGAGGTATGGATTTTTCTAATTTTACTCATTGTCAAAAAGTTTTTGGTCAAACTTTATATCCGTTAGTTCAACCAACTCCAACGGTTCCAAATCCAGTCCAAAGAACTATTCCAATTTCAATTCAAGAAGCAGATAAAGAAATTGAAACAACTCCAACAGCAAGTTACTTATCAGATATTGAGAATTTAAAATTCGATTTAGCTTCTTATTTTGTAAATCATCTTAATACACAATTTGATCAAAACAAATTGGATATTGTTTCAACTAACTTATTTTTCAATTTAGATTTAAAATTAGAAAATTCTAAACCAGTTGGTTCTTGAATTGTTCAATTTAAAAACCCATCTAAACAAATGATTACATTTGATATATTTGGTCATAAATTTGATATTCAACCAAATCAATACTTGTCATACAAATTAACTATTGCTCCAACAACTAATTTCGAATTCTGTGCTCTTTCTGGTTTAAACCAAATTGGAATCAATTTAATTAATCCAAATGTTGAATACTCAATTGGAAATACTGCTGTTCAAACTTTAACAGATCCAATTAAGTTTGTAACTCATTTCGATGTTTATAATTTAGCACCTGCTGGAACCAAAGTAATTACTAACACAAAAGGTATTGCTCAAAACCCAGCACTTGTTGCTAATAATGTTTCACAACTAAATTCAGTATTAAGTGATACTGAAGCAGTTAATCTTGAAACTGTTAAGAAAAATATCACTAACTGAGCAACAGGCCAATTTACTGCATTCAAAAGTATTGCATTAGGTGCAATTGGAATTATGCAAAAAGTTGCTAATCCAGATTTAAGTTTATTTGGATTATTAACTACTTTAGGTTATACATATGCTAAAGATGATAAATCAACATCACCAACTGATGAAACATATGTTTTAGAAAAAGGTCCATTATCTAAAATTATTTCTCATGTGGGATTAGATCAAAATATTCAAATTGTATTAAACAACTTATTATCTAATCAACCAATTTCGAATTTCTTATACCATTCATTTGATGCACTAATGAATGTTATTGATATGATTAAAACACCTGCTAATGATGCAATCATCTCAACTATTCAAGATTTCTTATCAGTTAACTTAAAAAACAAACCTTTAAGTGAATACCAACGTTTTATTAAAAATCTTTCTTCACTAAAATATACAATTAAGATTTTCTTAGAAAGTTCATTACACTTAAATCCAATTCAATTAGATTATATTTATTCACTTGTTGATTCGTTAGCTAATGATCAAAACATTTTTGCATTCTTAGGTTCTCACTTGAATGCTAATGAATTTAAATTAATTAATGGATTAGTTCAGGTTCCAGCTATCAACAATATTTTAAGCAAATTAATTGTCGCAACAACTGAACTGCAAGATGCATGAACTAAAGACCCAAGTTTGCAAACAGAAACTGACCCAAGTAAACAAAATGTTTTAACAATGAAATTCTGGGATTTCATTTTATCTAATAAAGTAAGAGAATTGCTTGCTTCAATTCCTGCTATTAATTGAATTACATTCCCACAATTTAATGAACCATTACCAGGAGATACAAATCCTCCAACTCCAGCTCAATTAAAAGCAAAAATCATTAGTTGTTTAAATTCAATTTTATACACTCCTTTTGCTCCTAATCAACAAGGAACAGGTTCATTAAAATTCTTTAGAACAATTTATGGAAAACCAGTTGCAGATATTACAACTGCAATGTATGATAAAGCAGCTAAATTAGTTTCTACTGGATTACAAGATGTAAAACCTGTTCAAGGTTATGATAATGTAATTAGACAAAAAATGAAACCATTAGTACCACAAATTGCAACAGCATTAGGATTACCAACTAATGGTTTATTACCTGATCCACTTGATATCCCACCATATGTGGATTTACCAGGACATCCAGCAACTGTACCACAAAATGGTCAATCTTGTGTTATGGTAATGCCACCACAAGATCCATCTAATTTATGATCTGATATTAAAGTTTGTGTGGAATACTACTATACTGGTTTAGATGTATTATTACCATCTATTAAAGATACTAGTAGTGGACTAGATCAAAAAATAACATTTGCACAAGACTATGAACACAAATTACAAGTAGTAAGAGTAGAGTTCTCTCCTTTTGCAGTTCCACCTGCACCTGCACCAAGTCCAGCACCTGCTACTTATGAAAAGAAACCAAGTACAAATTTCGAACCATTCCCACCAATGTATGGTATTGATTCATTATACAAATTTGTAGATATGTTCATGCAATTTGATCCAAACAAAGATATTGTTTGACCTAAGGATGATGTTTTATTTAATCCCGTTACAAAACAAATTGATATCTCAACTTTAAAATATGGATTCAAATTTGAAAACCCATTCGAATCAGATCCGCGTTTAAAACCTGTTAAAGTTGAAATTCCTACAAAAGATTTAATTTGATTATTACCAAAAATTGGACCTACTCCACCAGCATTTATTCCTGTTCCACCTGATACAATTAATGGTATCATCGATGGATTAAAAACAGCTGCTCCAATTATTACAGTTTATAACCAAATCCAAGTCTCTGGAGTTGCTAATCCAACAGAACCATCTATACTATTTGCTTCAACTCCTAATGGGGTAACTTGATCTCCAAACCTTAAAGCTAGTATTGGATTAGCTTCATTCTTAAAGGTTGGTATCATTCAACCACCTATTAAAATTCCATTTAATTTAATTTGTAAAAATCAAACAAGTTTAAAACCTATGGAATTTAGTTATGCTAATAAAGATACTTATGTTGTTATGCCAACACAAGAAACATTAAACCAATTTAAAACTATTATTGATGATACAGTTTCTACTAAAGAACAAAAGGTTGAACAAATTAAACAATTATTATTAGTGAATAAAACTAATTTAGATTTATCACAATTAGTTAGAGTTGATTTTTCAAAAACAAAACCTTTAATCGGAAAACCATCATACAATGTATCATTATCATCAATGGTTCCTTTATACTTCGAAACTCTTGATGCTTCAGGAACGATTGTAAGCAATGGTACTCAAACTAGTTTTAGTTTTACAATTTCTTAGATAGTTAATGGAGAATAAACTATAATGAAAACATTTAACATTCTACTAAGAAATTGCATGAGGATAATGTGGAAGTTTAAGTGGTTAATCTTAAACCTTTGCTTGCTATTATTGATAGCAATTACAGTATTATCAAGTGTATTCTTATCCAATGTTTCTTTAAAAGAATCTTATAACAAATTAAATAGTGATGGAATTACTCCTGATTTCTCAATTCAGAAGTATGCACCGGATTCTCAAGTTAAGTTAGATATTAATACTGGTAATCAAAGAAATAAATTAATAGCAACTAACTCAAAGATTCCTTATAGGTTCTACTCACCGGCCAAAACATCTGAATTTGTTGATCCAACTAATCCAGCAAACAATAAATCATTTTATGGATTTACTACTTTTTATTCAGATATGAATAAGGATAATCCTAGTGCATGACCCAATTTAATTTATGCAACTGATTATGAATATTGTTTGCCGATTAATACTATTAAAACACCAGAATCATATCGAAATCAATTATTCAATTTATTTACTTTTTATAATAGTGGTTTATATGATTCAACATTAGCCCCAACAGTTGTATCAAATGATGCTAAAGTCAATTTAAAATCATTATACAATGAGAGTTTATATTCTTATAATCCTTGATCATTAAGAATAGATCCAAACACTAATAATTTAATGAACTCAGCTTTTGGATTAGCAACAATTGATGGTTTTGTTGATAAAACAAATAACTTTAAGGTTTTCTTATCAACATACGATACATCTACGCAACAAATTGTTGGAACATTAAATACTTTTAGCCCATCAACTGTTACACAACAACAAATGCAAACAGTTAATGCTGAAGTTCAAGCATATGAAAGCTCTCCTTTAAATAATAATTCATCACAATTTGTGTTCCCAACAAATCCAATTACTGATTACAATTATTATAGAAAATTCTTGTATTTAAATGGGATTAGTCAACCTGTGTCATTTCCTGAAAAGTTAATGAACTTTTCAAACCAAAGTCTCCAAACATTAAAGACTAATTTTTTTGTTACATCAAACCAAGAATTTGTTTTTGATTACAAAATTAATCCAGATACATCATCAGGGATTGTTAAATTCTTAGCTAATCATTATTATGCTAATAAAGTATCTAATGAATCAACAAAATACTTTGAAGGACAAATTAGAATTCCTGTTGTTCCTTACTTTAGTATTCAACCAGTTCCTGGTTATTTACCAACAGCTAATGAATTATTAAATCCTATTGATATCAATAACAATAAGAATTGAGAAATTGATGAATTAGGAATTAAAGCATTAATGTCAACAACAATTGATTTATTAAAGACAATTATTTCTAATCAATTCAATAAATATATTACTCAATTAAGTACTTCTACTGTTCCAGAACAACAAGCAATTTATAAAGAGTATCAAGAAAAATTTGATGTAGAAAGTTATCTAAAAAATAACAACTTCAATTATTCAGTTACATCTAATTTTGTTTATTCAACTTTAGGAACTAATGCAATTGTTGCTAATTATGAATCTGATCCTGAAAATAATAAAATTGTTTTAAAATCTGGTTTACCAGTTCTTAAAGAACAATCTCCAGAATTAAATGTGAATGGTAAATTTAAAATCGAACAAGTTAATCCGAACACTAATCAACCATTCACAGATAACATTAGTTTCTTGGATTTAATGGAACTGAATTTTCAAGTAAGAGACCCTAGTATTGTTAATGCAAAATTTGATATTTCTAAAGAAAATTATTTGAAATTCAAACTGTATCAATTCTTCGAAATTATTTATCAAGCTAAGATGACTTTGAAACCAACTGATGAAGATTACATTAGACGTAATTGTAGTTTCTTAGCAGATCCATTAAATACAAATGATTGAGAATTGTATTGAAATAAATTACAAGACTTTATTAAACATTATAAATTTGCAAATTTAGAACAAACAGGGTATGGATACAAGATGTCTTTAAGACAATATTCTAATATTAATGGAATATATCTTGAAATCCCTGCAGAATATAATGACCCAACTTCAGACACTGTAGTGTTGTCTCAAAACTATGCAGGGTTTGAAAACAATTCAAATGGTGTAGTGGATTCTAACTTCTTAAAAGCGGCATTGCAATTGCCAATGAGAAATTATAAAATCACACAAGATGACATTAATAAGAATCCTTATTTATACCAAAAGAATTACATCTATAATCCATATACCCGTAAAGTTGAATTCTATAATGATTTCAAAAGTTGAATGAACTCATTAGATAGAAGATATATTACAAGATTAAACTCTGAAGACTACGTAATCATTGGATCAGGATTATCTCCTGAATTCATGTATCCAGTTTCATCTGCTCAGCAATTAATGGTGAACAATAATTCTCCAGTTGTTTATACAAATAACAAAGGGTTTGCAAAAATCTATGAAGGATTATCAGTTCCAATTGCTTCAAATTATTGAGTAAGTTATAATGATTCAACTTTAAGAGGTTCAACTCAAATTCAAAACATTAATAATCAATTCCAAGAAGCATATGGTAGAGATATTGCTTATAGTGTAAGAGATTATTCACAGCCCAACCAAATTATTTATACAAGAATGAATTTCTCTAGAAACATTCTTAATGTTGTTGTTATTTTAACAACTGTAATTGGTTTGATTATTGCTTTATTAGCAATCTTCTTCTTATCAATTTTATTAAGAAGTGTAATTAAACAAAACCTTAATACATTTGCGATTGGTTTAGCTAATGGTATTACAAAAAGAAAACTTGCACTAAGTTTCTTCCCACTAGCTTTAATTCCATCTTTCATTACTGCATTAGTAGGTTATGGATTATCATTAATTTGTTATCCAATTATTAATAATGCAATTCTAAGTTATTGAACATTAACAATTAGTCCTGTGTTCTTTAGTTTCTTAGTGTTTGGTTCAATTTTCTTGATTACATCACTATTAATGTTCACATCAATGATTTGTGTAATCTACTGAACTCTAAGAAAACCAACCGCAGTATTATTAGCAAATGGTGCTGAATATAAAGTAAACAAATTAATGCAATGAACTAAACCAGCATTAACAAGAATGGGAGCGCTTGCTTCATTCAGGGGCTCATTTATCTTTAAGAACTTCTCTAGATTCTTAGTATTAGTTGGTTTAATGACAATGTTCATGACTATTAGTAGTATGTTTGTATCAATTGATAATTCATTTAGTCATGCAATGCAACACACTGCTGCTAATAAGAAATATAATTATAGTATTGATTTATTCTCACCAAGTGAATCAGGTGGATATTATTCATTAATGGCTCCTGATCAAATGGGAACTAATGCCCAAGGGTTTACCCAAGAAGCTGGGTTGCCAGGTGCTGGTGTTTATAACCAAAAATACATCAAAGCCTTAACCTATGAATACCCAGGAGATCCAAGTAAAAATATCTTCTATTCCAACCTAGCTTTACCTAGTATCAATTATGTTACTGAATTACAAAACAACATGAATTTCTTTAAAAACAAATTCTATGTAAGAATGATGCTAGATATTAATATTCAGTTCTTAAACATTGATATTAACCCATGAGCATGAGCTAAAAAGGCTATTCCACCTTCAATGTTATCAGTTGCTGATGATTTATATGAGCAACAAATGACTGATGTATTCAAATACTTCTTGTTTGAGTTTGAAAACAAAGAAATGCTAAAATCAAAAAATGAATTCGATGACTTAGCATATACTTGGTATATTGACCCTCAACAAGCATTTGATTCAAACAGATCAATCAAAGCTGATTTAAATAATTCGAATAATCCAGCTGATTGAAACCAAGCTGATTGATGTTATAAAGTATCTTTAGATCAAGACACTCAACAATATAATTGAAAAACAAGAACTGAAGATATTAACTATGGTTTACCAACTTATGAATATAAACCAAGTTATTTAAAATTAGTTTCAACAACTTTAGCTTTAAGTCATAATCCATATTATTTAAAATACTTAAGCTATACTAATCAACCATTAGTTGATAGAAACTTCATGCTATCAATGAATGCTGTTGCATTTGATAAACAAAGAAATCAAACTTATACATATATTGATGGATATGATGAAGGGCTTCATACAAAATTCAAAGTTAAGGGAATTGATCCTAAAAAGAACTTAGTATCAGAAAATCCAGAGTCTCCTAGATTTTTGTTATTAAATGAATACGAAAACAAAAACTATGTTGATGATTTATATAATTGAGAAAACAATACCATTGATAATAATGGTTATCAATCATCAGATGGATTATATCCATTGGTAATTAATGATGTTGTTTCAAAGAAATATGGATTCAATGTTAATGATATTCTTGAACTAACAATCAATAACCATTTCCAAAGATATAAAAATCAATTTTATAACTTAGCAAAACCAACTGCTAAATTTAAAGTAATCGGAATTACTACTTCTAAATCAGAAGAACAAATGTACACAACTCAAAAGGTTGCTAACCATATTCTTGGGATGACTAAACCAAGATATAAACCAGCTTCAGAAATTATTGCAGATGGTGATTACAATGCTTGAAGTAACCAAAAAGCAATTGATGAATATGTTCCATTCAATGGAATTGTTACAACTTCAGAACTTCCAGAATTCTTAACTCAAGGATTAAGTTTATACACTCCAAGTGGACTAAACCCATTAGCTAACCAAATCCCAACAAACTTCTTCTGAAGTGACTCAATGAAACAAATTGAAATCAACTGAAAGAAAATTAATAAGATTGTTGGCTTTGAATTAGTAGACCCAAAAATTATTGTTCCAACTAATGGACAAATTATTAGAAACTTTAGTGAGAATTATGTCAAAGCCTTCTCTAGTGATGGGAATGATTTCACGAGTTATTACTTGTCTGCTTTAAATAGTTTAGATCCAACATTTGCATCTAAGATATTAGGTGGAGTAATGGATAAAACATCAACTGATATTATGACAATTATTATTAGTGCATTTGTACCTACTTTAATAATTATCATCTTGTTGTTATCGGTTGTAATTGTGCAAGAAGCAAGAAGATTGATTGCATTACTAAAAGTTCAAGGATTTAGTGATTGAACAAATGCAGTTTCACTATCATTTATTTATTATGTTGTACTAGTTGTTTCATTATTAATTAATATTGGACTGAACTACTTACTATCATGAATCATGTCTACAAAAGTATTTAGTATGTTTAGTATTATTATTAATCTAGTTGCTCCATGATGAATCTATGTTACAACTGCATCAGTATTATTAGTAATCTTCACAGTATTAACATTAACTACTTTCTTTAAATTAAAGAAAAATAATTTGCCTGAAGAGATTAATATTCGTTAAAAAATAAATATCTATTTCGTTTTTTTGGAATTGTTAAATTTCGTTCAAAATGAACACACGAAATACTAAAAAATATTATATAA
>JAHHTF010000025.1 GCA_020024775.1 Ureaplasma sp.
AAACATATCCTTTCTTAGTTTGACTGTTGTCCACTATTAGGGGATATGTTTATTTTTATTATTTGTTATTAAATATTTTTTTGCTTAAACCAAAAGCTTCGTTTAAACTTAAATCATAGAATTTAGAATCTTTTCAACAATACCTTTCTACATATTTGTTTAATGATAATGAATCTTTAAAGAAATGAATTTTGTTGCAACAATTATTACTTCATTGTTTATCATTACTTAGTTCTGTAAACAAGACTCTAATATCTTTATTATCAGTTTCAATATGGATATGATCATTGTGAATCACTAAATGAATAGGTTCTTTTGTTAATTCACATTCACTCATAATTTCAATTGGTTCATTAATAGTAAAATACATACCTAGTGCATCAATTGCACACATTGCATAATAACTTTTATTATTGTGGTGGTTCTTTACAACCTTGTTAGTTTTATGTAATGCAAATGGATAAACAATATCAATCTTCTGATTTTGGATTTGAAGAATATCTTTTTCTAATAATGGTTGATATTTATCTTCAAAGATTATTGGTTTATTAGTATTAATGATTTGTTGAATTAAATTCAAACGTAATTGTTTTTCATCATCATTTAATTTATCATTAATGTTATTAGTGTTTTTAATAGCAAGATCAAAGTTCTTAATAATCATTTTATTTCCTTATTTGAACTATTTATTAGAAACAAAAATGTCCCAATTCTTTGTACAGAATTAGGACACCTAAATTACAATGGCAGGGGTGGCAGGACTCGAACCCACAACAGGCGGATTTGAAGTCCGCTGTTCTGCCAATTGAACTACACCCCTTTAAACAATTAATTATTATATAAAATTTTTTATCATTTCATTCAATGAATTCATAAAAAAGAAATATATAGAAAACATAAATAAAATTAACTTGATATAATTTAATAATATTCTGGTATAAGAAGGGCAATATAATGAGTTTTATAGACAAGTGTAAAATATATATTAAAGCAGGAAATGGTGGTAATGGTGTGGTCGCTTGAAGAAGAGAAGCACACGTTCCATTAGGTGGTCCTGCTGGTGGTAATGGTGGTAATGGTGGTAGCATTTATTTTGTTGGAGACAGAAATGAAACCTCATTAGAACACCTTAAATATAAAAAGAAAGTAGTAGCTGAAAATGGTGAAAATGGAGACATTAAAAACATGCATGGAGCTAATGCAGAGGATGTTTATGTTAATGTTCCATTAGGTACTGTTGTTTATAATGCACAAACCAATGAACCAATATGTGATATTAAAAAGCACAATGAAAAATATTTGATTGCTAAAGGTGGTATGGGGGGTCATGGTAATGCATGATTTAAATCGAGTTTTAATAAAGCACCGTCACTTTATGAAAATGGTGAATTAGGAGAAGAGTTTAATTTATTATTAGACTTAAAAGAAATTGCTGATATTGGAATTGTTGGTTTCCCTAATGCTGGTAAATCAAGTTTGATTTCTATTCTGACAAATGCAAAACCAAAAATTGCTAATTATATGTTTACTACACTTGTTCCAATTTTAGGAACTATTAATTTAGAAAACAATGAAAAGATTGTTATTGCTGATATTCCAGGTTTAATTGAAAATGCATCTGAAGGTGTTGGTTTAGGATTTGAATTCTTAAAACATATTGAAAGATGTAAAGTCTTGATTCATTTGATTTCATTAGATCCAATTGATAATGAAGATATCAAAGACTCTTATTTAAAAATTATGCAAGAGTTACAAAAATATAATGTGAAAATGCTTGATAAAAAAATCATTATTGTTGCTAACAAAATTGATTCAGAATTAGCTGAAGAAAACTTAAAAGAATTAGAAAAATTCTTAAAGACTAAAATACTACCAATTTCTTGTAAAGATAAAACTAATATTGTAGAATTAAAACAATTATTAATAGATACTGTAATGGATTTAAATAATGAAAAAGCAAATTCGTTTGAGGTTGAACCAATTGTTTGAAACACCGACTCAGATGAAAAAGTTTTAGATGAAACTTTAAGTATTAAAAAATTATCAGAAACATCATGAGAAGTTGAATCTGAATATCTAAAATATTGAACTAATAGAATTCCATTAAATACACAAGATAACATCATTAGATATAATCAAAAGATTGCTAAATTAGAATTAGAAAAACAATTGTTTGCATTAGGTGCTCAACCTAATGATTCAGTATTTATTTATGGTAATGAGGTTGCTTTAGATGAAAAAGATTACTAAATATTTAACAGCAATTGAAGATTATTTAATTTCAAAATTAGGTTCTAAAAGTTGTTATGTAATTGGTGTTTCTTGTGGTCTTGATAGTGTATTAGTATTAGAGTTATTAGCTAAAGCTTTTCAACCAGAAAGAATTAGAGCATATTTTATTGATATTAATTCAATTGAAGACAAAAAATATTTTGGTGTCATCAAAGATTATTTTTTAAATAAATATTCAATTGAAATCAAAAATATTGATCTTAATAATGAATATGATTTATTAATTGATAAGTTGAATGTTCAACATAAAAATGGTTTTGGAAATATTGCTAGCAAACTAAGAAGTATGTATTTGTATAATGAAGCATTAGAACATGATGGATTAGTTGTTAATACAACAAATTATTCAGAATATTACTTGGGCCATTTTACTAAATTTGGAGATTCAAATGGTGATGTATTCCCAATTCTAGGAATTGCTAAATCAGATCTTAAAATGGTTGCTAATCATTTACAACTTCCACAAGAAATCATCAATAGAAATCCAACTTCAGGGTTTCTTAGAGATGCTAATGATGAAGTAGAATTTGGTTTTAGTTATGATGATTTAAATAGATTTTTAACTCATGAAAAAATTGATGATGAACTAAAAGAAAAAATCCTTCATGTGCATGAAAAAAACATTCACAAGAAAAAGTTATTAAATCCATGAATTTGAGAAACACTAAGGAGATATCGTAGATAATATGTCTGAAACTAATCATAAAACTACCAGAAAAGGTTGAGCAATTATTTGAATTGTAATTGCTATTAACTTTTGTTTATTAGGATTATTAATTGCTGGAATAGTAATATTAGCAGTTCAAACCAAAAGTGTTCAACGAGACATCATGGGTGGATTATTTATTGGTGTATCCGCTTTCTTAATAATCTTTTCAATTATTAATATCGCTTCATTCTTAACTAATCATTCTGAATACAAGCAATCATTTATGGACTTCTTTAAAAAGAAAGAAAAACCAAATCAAAATAAAGAAGTAATAGATTCTATTCAAGAAAGATTAAATGAAATTTCAGTTAAACATGAAAACCAACCAGAACCAGTTCAACAAATACAAGAAAACACAGTTGAACAAGATTCTACCCTAGATAGAATGATTGAACAGTTTGGCGAAACAATCTCAGAAGTCTCTGATGATGGCAAAGATCAAACAGCTAAAATACAATTAAGTGAACAAAAAGAAGAATTAAGTAATCTATCACAAAATATTATTAATGTTGTAGAACAAGAATTAAACTCAATCAAGCCACAATTGATTATTGGATCAACAATATCATTTAAAATTGGTGATGATTTAGATACAACGCCAAAAGAATATTTTGAATTCAATAATAAACCAAAACAAGTTGAGTCACAAACAAATCATTCAATTTTTAAAATCAATACTAACTGAGAAGCTAAATCAACAGAAGAAATTGAAAAGTTAGAAAATGAAGAAATCCAAGTTGCTAAAAAAGAAGAAGTTTCTTCAGACACAACAACTATTATGATTTCATTAGATATTGATGAAGCAACAAATATTATTGAAAAAGGTAAATCAATTTTATTCTTTAAAGTATTACCTGTTCAAGACGTTAAAAGAGTTATTGTTTATCTAACTAAATCTAGTAAACATGAAGGTGGAATTATTGGAGAATTTGAATTAGCATCAAAAGATAAAATGTCTAAAACTAAAGCATGATCAGAATATGGTAAATATTCAACACTAAGAAGAAAAGAATTTGATGAATATTATAAAGATGCGAAAGCTGTTTCTATCATGCAAATCAAGAACTTTATTCCATATTCAAAAGTGAAATCAGTAGAATCATATGGTTTGAATAGAGGACCATCTGGATTCATATATTTAAAATAATTCAAAAAAGGGGTACAAATTATGTTTGTATTCTCTTTTTTTGCTAATAAAATTTCATATATCGAAAAAGCAATTTTTATATTTCTTATAATGTGATAAAATTAGAATATTATTATAAATATATATATTTTTTAGGAAGAAATATGAATACGGAATGAATTAAAAAATTTGAAATTTGTACTAATAAACAAAAAGTAATTGAAACTAAAAACATTATCAGCAAACAATACATTGAACCATTGTTAGTTGATTTAAGAAATGCACCTGCTTTTTTGAAAAAAGAAATAGGTATTAGAATTTCTAATTTAAAGGAAGAATTAGATGCTCTAGCAAGTGAATATTTAGACAAATTTGTAGAACCTGAAGAACGTGATGAAATTTATTCATCAAATGATTTAAAGTTAAAACTTAAATATCATGATAAGGGGAATCTTCACATTCTTACAAAAACAATCAATCAGATTAAAGAATTCTTCTCTCAATTTAACTTTACTTTCTTAAATGGAGATGAAATCACATCTGATCTTAATAACTTTGAAAGATTAAATATTCCAAAGAATCATCCTGCAAGAAATGCGCACGATACATTCTATATTGATGCTGAAAACTTATTAAGAACACATTGTACTGCTAATACAGCAAGTTGTATTAACAACAACCAAGATGAAGAAATCAAAATTCTTTCATATGGAAATGTTTATAGAAATGATGATGATGATGCAACTCACTCACATCAATTCATGCAAGTAGATTTTGTTTGAATTAAAGAAGGGATTAATTTATCAAATCTTAAATGAATTGTAGATAGCTTCTTAAAACACTTCTTTGGTAAAGAAATTAAAACAAGATATAGACTATCATTCTTTCCATTTACAGAACCTAGTTTTGAAGTGGATGTTTCTTGTTTTAAATGTACTGATGGATGTAGCTTATGTAAACACACTAAATGAATTGAAGTGATGGGAGCAGGTATGCTACATGAAAATGTTTTAAAACAAGCTAATATCGAATACAAAAGTGGAATCGCTGCTGGTATCGGTATTGAAAGATTAATCATGTTAAAATACGGAATTACAGATATTAGAGAAATTTATGGAAATCTTTTAGATATCTTAAAAGAATTTTAGGACGAGGTAAATTATGTTATTATCAAAAAAATTATTATTATCAATTAATCCAGTTTTTGCCAAGTTCACAAATGATGAATATATCAATGCATTTAACATGATTGGTATAGAAGTTGAACAAATTATTAGACCAAAAGCAGTTGAAGGTTTAGTAATTGGTAAAATTATCGAAGTTAACAAATTAGAAGACTCAGAACACTTACACGTTTGTAAGGTTGAATTAAAAAAATCAGAAGTACAAATCGTTTGTGGTGCTGAAAATGTAGCTAATGCTAAATGAGTAGTAGTAGCTCCTGTTGGAACTAAAATGGCTGATGGTTCAGTTATTGAAGAAAGAAGAGTAAGAGGTGAATTATCTCAAGGGATGATTTGTGCTTATAGCGAAATCTTACCAGATATTCGTCACTTATTATCTGAAGAAGAAAACCAATCTATTATTTGTATTAAAGATCCATCTTTTGGATTTGATTCAGATTTATATGATTGCTTAAATCTAAATGATGAAATTTTTGATTTAGCTATTCCAAGTAATAGAAACGATTTAAATGGTGCTTTATCTATTGTTAATGAATTAAACTATGCTTTAGACATCAACTTTAACTTTGTTCCAAAAGAAGTTAAACAAGTGATTAGTCCAAACCTTAGTGTAAAAATCTCTCCAGATGCAAGCAAATTAATTAAATCTTGTTTATTTGGTGAATTTACATTAACTAAAAGATGAGTAAAAACTCCATGAGAAGTTAAAACAATTTTAATTAACCATGGAATTGCTGTAACTGATACAGTTGCTGACCTTGGTAACTATGCAACATTAATGACTGCACAACCAGTTCAATTCTATGATGCAGATAAAGTTAAAGGTGCAATCTCTCTTGAATTATCAAAAACTGAACAAGTATTTGAATCAGTTAATGGAACTAGCACAACTATTAAACCAAACACTTTAATCTCTAAAGCAAATGGTGAAGTTGCTGCTGCTATTGGTATGATTGGTTCTTATGAATATAGAGTTACTAACAAAACTAATAGAGTATTATTTGAAGTTTTAACTCTTGATTGTGATTACATGAATGAACAATCTAAAGTTAACAACATTTCAAATATGTCAACAACTTTATTCTCTAAACCATTATCAAGCTTCTTTATTTCAAAAGTTTATTACTGATTAGAAAAATACTTCAAAGAAACTATCGAAGTTTTATACAGTAACATTGATAGAACAAGAATTAAATTCCCATTTGAATATTGAATTGTAAGAAACCTTTTAGGTGTTGATATTCCAAGAAATGAAGTTAACAGAATTCTTGCAAAAACAGATATCTCAACTGTATTTAATGTTGCAAGTATTCCAAGAAACAGATTAGATCTTCTTTCTAACCAAGACTTAGCAGAAGAAGTATTAAAATCATTAGATATTAATACATTTGAAGCAAAACCAGTAGTTGCTAAATATTCAATCACTAAAACAAATAGATACACTTTAGCTAACAAATTAAGTGATTACTTATTAGCTAATGGATTCTATGAAGTTAAAACAATGAACTTAACATCAGAACAAAATGTTAAAGAATTCAACCCATTTGATTTAACACCATACCAAATCCAAAACCCAATGTCAAGTGCAAGAGCTTTCTTTAGAGTATCTACTCAACATGAATTACTTCAAGTTCTTCAAAACAACATTAATAAAAAGAATGAATTATTTAACCTTTTCGAAATCCAAAAAGTTTATGGATTAGAAAGAAGATTCGATTTATTAACTTGTTTAATTACAAAACCTATTATTAATGATGTTTCATTAAAAGCTGAATTTGGATACCAAGAAGCTAAATATATTCTTGAATGTTTATTTGATGCAATGAACACTGAATATAGCTTAAGAGATACAGAAGAAGACAACAAAAAAGGAATTTATGTTAAAGGTGTATTTGTTGGATATGTATCTAAAATCAAATCTAATCTTGCAAGAGAATACGGATTAACATCAGTTTATTGTATTGAATTAATTATTGATGATTTAATTGATGAATCAAACAAATCAAGATATGTAAAATCTGCTCAATTAAACCCAATCTTTAGAGAACTTACAATTACTAACAAAGAAGACGTTAACTTAAATGAATACTTCGATGCAGTTAGAAAACTTGATCAAGTTATCGATGTATCATTAGTTACTATCTTCAAGAAAAACAACAAAAAAACTTATACAATTTCTATTAAGATTGAAAACAAGGAAAACCTTGTTACAGAAGAAATTAACGCAATCTTAAGTAATATTATTGATTTAGCTAGACAATATAAACTAGACATCAATTAATAATGAAATTTATTGATAAGTTATACAAACAATGCAAACAAAACAATATTGATAAAATTTCTAAAAAAAGAACATTGAAATTTGATTACTGTAATAGAAAGAACATCCATATCAATGGAGTTGAATCAAAATTAAAAGTAATCAAAATTAAAAATTCAGAAATGTTCAACAATTTTATCGATAACAACAATTTCGAAGATAACTCAATTGTTTATATCATCTCTGCGACTAATTACCTTTCAGTAAGTAATCTAGAAGCAGAGATTGATGTTATTGTTTGTGATTTGTCTTGAAATGTAGTTGACTTGCATGCATCAGTTAATTACAAACACCAAGCATTTATATTTGATAAAATTAGCCATGTTTTTGTATTAGCTAAAAATATGATCAAAAACTTAGGTATTAAAGTTAATACAAATTTTAGACCATTCTAATCAAAGGAGTTCAATGTGAGTAATTCTTCAAAACCCTTTACCACGATTCAAAACTTTTCTACCACGAACAAATTTGTCTTTCGTGAAGAATTATTAGTCATTTTTATTTTAGAAAAAAATACATCACTCCAAATTAACAAAATTATCTCTACAATCAAAAATTGTATCTATAACTATATTTTATTTGTTGATGAATCATATGAATACTTAGATGAATTAGCTAGTAATCAAATCAAGTATTTTGATACAAATGATTTAGAGTTAGATAATATCTTTAACAAAGCTTTTAAATATGCACTAGATAATAAATATCAATACACAGTGCAATTTGATTTGGATGGACAATACGATATTCGGGAAATCGAATTGTTTCACATTAAAGCAGTTGAAGGATATGATTTGATTGTTGGGGACAGATTAGGGAATAGATCTTTTAAATATGAAAAGATTAATAGTAATCTAAGTAATATTTTAAAGATGAGTTCAATTGAATTAAAAGATGTTATGTGCAACTTTAGATTGTTCAATTGAAACTTTATGGAACTTTATTTATTGCAAAAAATAAAAACCATTGAACCATATGGTTATAAAAAAACAATCCAAAAAAACAACATTAAAGTTGTTAAACAACCAGTCAGTATTAGATTAAATAATGAATCTTTTCGAGATGAAAAGAACCTTAAAACAAAAGCCAAATTTTTTCTTAAGATGTTATTTTAATAACAGGGAGATTTTTAAATATGCCTAGAAAACACTTAATTGCTTCTGGGATTAATAAGAAGCAACAACAACAAGCAAAAGTATGAATGAAATGTGCTAAAGAAATCAAAGCTGCTGCTAAGATGGGTGGACCTAATCCAGAAGCAAACCCAAGATTAAAAGCTGCAATTGATAGAGCGCTACAAGCTAACCTTTCTAGAGATTCAATCCAAAAAAACATCCAAGGTGCTAACAAGGATGCTGATAAACTAGTTGAATTAGTTTATGAAGGATATGGTCCTAATGGATTAGCAATTATGGTTAAAGTATTAACTGATAATGAAAATAGATCAATTTCTGCACTAAGAGGATATTTCTCTAAATTAAAAGGGCAAATATCTAAACCTAATTCAGTTAAAATGATTTTTAGTGAATTAGGTCAATTCATTATTGAAAAATCAAAAGCAACTGATGAATCAATTTTAGAAGCAATTGCAGAAGCTAGCAATGTTAATGATAGTGATATTGTTGATCTTAAAGATGATGATGAAACAGCATATGAATTATTAGTTGAACCAAAAGCATTCTTTGATATCAAAGAAGTATTAACTAATAAAGGTATTGAATTATATAATGCTGAAATTAAATTAATTCCAGATTCAAATTCATTAGTTGATTTAAACGAAGAACAATATGCTTTATTAGAAAGATTCATTGAAAGTTGTGAAGATGATGACGATGTTCAATGAGTAGTTCACAACTTAAATGAAGTTTTAGAATAATATGAATCTAAAACACACTAGAAAACACACAATTAAAACCATGATTGGTAACCTTCAAATAGGAAACCAAAATCATGTGGTTATTCAATCAATGTGTACAATCAAGACTTCTAAAACTTTAGAAGTTCTAGAACAAATTAATAAACTATTTTTATTAGGATGTGAAATGATTAGAGTTTCAATCCTAGATGATTCAGATATTGAATCATTGAAAAGAATTGTTAAAGAATCTCCCATTCCAGTTGTTGCTGATATTCACTTTGATCCTAATTTTGCAATTAAATCAATTTTAGCTGGTGCTAAGAAAATTAGATTAAACCCAGGTAATATTAGTAACGAAGAAGAACTTCACAAAATTTGTGACTTAGCTAATCAATATGATGTTGCTATTAGAATTGGAGTGAACTCAGGTTCATTACCACTTGATTTAGTTGACAAATATGGTGTTAGTGAAAAATCAATGATTTTAGCTTTAAAAAGATATATTGATTTATTCAATAAATTCAAATTTAATAAAATCATTATTTCGTTAAAATCAGAAGATCCTTTGTTAATGATGAAGGTTTATCAAAAAGCATCTAAGATTTATAAGTACCCATTACACCTAGGTGTTACTGAAGCTGGTCAGGGTGTTGATGGTGTAATTAAATCTTGTGTTGGATTAACACCATTATTATTATCAGGGATTGGAGATACAATCAGAATTTCTTTAACTGATGATCCCCAAGAAGAAATCTATGCTTGTAAAAGATTATTAAACACTTTAGGTTTAAGAAAAGATATGGTTGATATTATTTCTTGCCCAACATGTGGTAGATTAGAATACAACATGAAAACGGTTGTACAAGAAATAAAAGAATATACTAAAACCTTAGACATTCCATTAAAGATCTCAATTCTAGGTTGTGTAGTAAATGGAATTGGTGAAGGTAAGATGGCTGATATTGGATTAGCTGGAAGTAAAGATAAATGCATCTTGTTTAAACAAGGCAAAATATATAAACAAATAGATTCTGAATTTGCTATTGAAGAATTAAAAGCTTTAATAGATGAATACAAGAAACAATATAGATAAATAAAACATCTAATAGGCAATTAGCTTATTAGATGTTTTTTAGACTGTTGGCAGGAATTTAATATTTGAAATAATCAACGTGTTTTCTTTAACTTCAACATCTGGTGTATGAAAATCTACTAATGTTGCAGATGGTCATGTAATAGAAATAGAAGTTGGAGTTATCGCTTTTAATGTTGCGTTGTACGGAATTATTAATCTTGGATCATCCAATGTGTTATTAATACCAGCAATAATACTTTGTGCTTTTGCAGGCAACTGAGACATTGGGAATGATGGTGTAAATAAACTAACGGTTTTGTAAATAATATCCGATACTGGTTGAAAGTTCTTTTCGATTACTTTAGGAAATTCTATATTAGCAACTAAAAGAACGTTATTAGTTGATATTACATTATTGGTTTGAAAAGGTTTAATAACAACCGCTTCAGGAATGATTTGGATAACATTCGGCTGAATTCCAGCAACTACTGTATATGCTGGGTCAAATACTAACGAGCCCAATCCATTGTTCAATGCGAGCAATAAACCATTTTTATCAGCAACCAATTCTTGCAAGTTAACATATCTTTTTGCATAATTGTTTATTGAGTCATAAATTGTTTTTCCAAAAGCATCGAATTGTGGACTAGAAATTCCAGGGTTTGGGAGAATAGAATTGCAAGGACAATTGCTTTCTGAATGGGCACAAGAAGTTGCAACAACTGTAGTCGCAACAATAGGCACACTCAATAGTGGAACCCCAATTGCTAATCCTATTAATATTCTTTTGTTTTTGTTCATATAATTGGCTCTTCTAAGCAATTATTATAACACAAATTTACGTTGTTTTATTACAAAGCCACTATAAAAAAATTATTTTAATATTTTTCATTCAAAATGAACACACTATACACAGATATAATAAAATTATG
>JAHHTF010000026.1 GCA_020024775.1 Ureaplasma sp.
TTTTCAAGGGTTCTACAAACTCCTGATAGTATTTTGAAATACTAGTTTCTAAATTCTGATCATATTTTCTTCTAACCTGGTTATTGTTGTTCCCATGGGATACAAACCTAACTCTTTGTTCCTTGGTTTGAATCTGAATGTACTCTTTTATAACTCTTCTGGTTTGCATTAAAGATAATTTCAAAATACCTGCAATCTCTTTATAACTAAAGAAAATTCCAGTTGTTTTATGTTTGCATATTTTGTTAGTTCTAGGTTCTTTCTCATCATAAGTGTAATTAGAAAGTAACTTAAAAACTCTTGCTCTTTTCTTCAAATAATTCGTTTTCATGAACACTCCTTGCACATAATTTTATTATATCTGTGTATAGTGTGTTCATTTTGAATGAAAAATAATATAAATATTAACAAAATGAAATTTATTTCAAAAAAAATGAAAAAAATTATATAATTCTTATGTTTATAGATATGTGTTAAATTACGATACACACGGAAAAGTTGTAGAAAGGATAAAATATGGCAACAATTTCGCAATTAGTTCGTAACAAAAGAACTAAAAAAGTGAAAAAAAGTAAAGCACCCGCTTTATTAAATACATACAATTCATTACAAAAAGAATCTAACTACAACCCTGCATCTTTCAAAAGAGGGGTTTGTACAAGGGTTGGTACTATGACACCTAAGAAACCAAACTCTGCGTTAAGAAAATACGCTAAAGTTAGATTAACAAATGATATGGAAGTATTAGCATACATTCCAGGTGAAGGACACAACTTACAAGAACACAGTGTTGTTCTTTTAAGAGGTGGACGTGCGAAAGACTTACCAGGGGTTAGATACCACATTGTAAGAGGTACATTAGACTGTGCTGGTATTGAAAAAAGACGTCAACAACGTTCTAAATATGGTGCTAAAAGACCTAAAGCAGCCGCTTAATAATTATTAAACATACTAGATTAGAAAGGAAATAATATGAGAAAAGCAAAACCAGAAAAAAGACAAGTTTTACCTGATCCTGTTTATAATTCAAAATTAGTTACTAAATTAATTAACTCAATTATGTTAGATGGGAAAAAAGGTTTAGCTCAATCAATTCTTTATGGTTCATTTAAAGAAATTGAAAACAAAACTAAAAAACCAGCTATCGAAGTATTCCAAGCAGCTTTAGACAACATTATGCCTGTATTAGAATTAAAAGTTCGTCGTGTGGCTGGAAGTAACTTCCAAGTTCCTACAGAAGTAACTCCTGCTAGAAAACAAACTTTAGGATTAAGATGATTAATCCAATATGCAAGATTACGTAACGAAAAAACAATGCTTGAAAGATTAGCAAACGAAATCATCGATGCTTCTAATGGTATCGGTGGTGCAGTTAAGAAAAAAGAAGATACTCACAAAATGGCTGAAGCTAACAAAGCATTCGCTCATTTACGTTGATAATTTATTATAAGGAAACTAATGAAAAGAGAATTTGAATTAAGTTTATTCAGAAACTTTGGTATCATGGCTCACATTGATGCTGGAAAAACAACAACAAGTGAAAGAATTTTATTCCATACTGGTATTAGCCACAAAATTGGTGAAACTCATGATGGTGAATCAGTAATGGACTGAATGGCTCAAGAAAAAGAACGTGGTATTACAATTACTTCAGCTGCTACATATGCAGTTTGAAAAGGATACCAATTAAACCTTATTGACACACCAGGGCACGTAGACTTCACTGTAGAAGTTGAAAGATCTTTAAGAGTATTAGATGGTGCTGTGGCAGTATTAGATGGTCAAAACGGGGTTGAACCTCAAACTGAAACTGTTTGAAGACAAGCAACTAAATATAATGTTCCAAGAATTGTTTTCGTTAACAAAATGGATAAAACTGGTGCTGACTTCGAATACTCAGTTGATACAATGATTAAAAGATTAGGTGTTAAAGCAACTCCTATTCAATACCCAATTGGGGCAGAAGCTGATTTCCAAGGTTCTATTGATTTGCTTGAAATGAAAGCTTACATTTATGATGGTAAAGAACAAGAAGACTACAAAGTAACAGATATTCCTTCAGATTTAGTTGCTAAAGCTGAAGAATGAAGAATGAAAATGATTGATGATGTAGTAGGTTTCGATGACGAAGTTATGGAAAAATACTTAAATGGTCAAGAACCATCAATCGATGAAATCAAAAAATGTATCCGTAAAGGGGTAATTTCAACACAACTATACCCAGTACTATGTGGGACTGCTTTTAAAAACAAAGGTGTTAAAAAGCTATTAGACGCTGTAGTTGATTACTTACCATCTCCAGAAGATGTTCCTGATATTAAAGGACACTTAGCAAATGGAGAAGAAATCACTGTGCAAGAAACAGACGATCAACCATTTGCAGCATTAGCATTTAAAGTTGCTACTGACCCATTCGTTGGTAGATTAACATACATTAGAGTTTATTCAGGAGTTCTTGAAAAAGGTTCTTATGCTCTAAACTCTACTAAAGATAAAAAAGAAAGAATCTCTCGTTTAGTTAAAATGAACTCAAACGAAAGAAAAGAAATTGATGAAATTAGAGCAGGTGATATCTGTGCTGTAATTGGTTTAAAAGAAACAGCAACAGGTGATACTATCTGTGATGAAAAACGTCCAATCATTCTTGAACAAATGCAATTTGCTGAACCAGTTATCTCATTAGCTGTTGAACCTAAAACTAAAGGTGACCAAGAAAAAATGGGATTAGCTTTAGCAAAATTAGCAGAAGAAGACCCAACATTCAAAACATTCTCAGATGAAGAAACTGGTCAAACAATTATTGCAGGGATGGGTGAATTACACCTTGATGTATTAGTTGACCGTTTAAAAAGAGAATTCAAAGTTAATGTAAACGTTGGTGCTCCACAAGTTAGTTACCGTGAAACATTCACTATTGAAGGTGAAGCAGAAGGTAAATATATTAAACAATCTGGTGGTCGTGGTCAATATGGTCACGTTAAGATTAAATTCGAACCTAACCATGATAAAGGGTTTGAATTCGTTGATGCAATCGTTGGTGGTAAAATTCCTAAAGAATACATCAAAGAAGTTGAAAATGGTTTAAGAGAAGCGATGCAATCAGGACCATTAGCTGGATACCCAATCATTGATGTTAAAGCAACATTATTTGATGGATCTTACCATGATGTTGACTCATCAGGTATGGCATATAAAATTGCTGCATCTATGTGTTTAAAAGAAGCAGCTAAAAAATGTGGTTTAGTATTACTTGAACCAATCATGTCAGTAGATGTAACTATTCCAGATGATTACTTCGGTGATACTATGGGTGATATTTCTTCTAGAAGAGGTAACATTGAAGGTGCTGAACAAAGAGGAAATGCTCAAACTATTAAATCAAAAGTTCCATTATCAGAAATGTTCGGTTATGCAACTGACTTAAGATCATTTACTCAAGGTCGTGGACAATATGTAATGCAATTTAGTCATTATGCACAAGCTCCTAAATCAGTAACTGAAACTGTAGTAGCTGACAGAGCTAAAAAATAATTAATTAAAATTACATAAGAAATCTAGAAAAATTGTCTCTAGATTTCTTTTTTTTATACAATACTATAAATAAAAGATTTTTTTAAAATAAAAAGTAGTATATTTTAAAGTATTTAAAAAACTAACTAAGGAAAAGAATATGTATATAAAGACATTGTATTTAGATAATTTTGGAGACTGTGAAAAAGAAACTGAATTCAGTTTCTTAGTAGATAAAAAAAATGTTAAGAATAAAGATTTATATATAAATGTTAACAATCAATTATTTCCAAGATATTTTGGATATATTGGTGAAAACAATATGGGGACATCAAATATCATCAAAGCAATTAATATTCTTGTTGATTTCACAACTCCTTTTGTTTTTTCAAATCCAATTTCATTATTATCAGAACGTAACAATGCAGTTTATAATTATGCCATCCAAAAATATAATATCAATCCAGAACACTTAACTGAATATTCTGCAAAAGAATCCCAACAAGCGATGGATTTATTAAGTAAAAGTAATGTGTTTAATAACATTTGTTATGTAGATGAAAATTTTAATCTAGCAGAGATTTCATTTCTATTACAACACAAAGTTAAAAAACAACATATTAATACTTTTATTAATTATTTTAAATATGACTTTGATTGTCATTTAATTATTCCATTACAACATGCATGAGCTACTAATAAATATCATAAAGATGAGCCTACTACTATTAAATTAGTAACCTTTGATGAAGTATCTAATAAAGATGTTGTTTGAGAAATCACAGATAAGATGAATTTCTCTAAGGATGTGTTTACTCGTCCAAAATTATTTATTGATAATAGAAAGCCAACTGTCGCTGAATTAAAGAAGATTCCTAATCTTATAACTTATTTAGATTTAGATCATGAATTAAAAATGAGAGGGACAAGAGATAATAGTGGAGCAACGAAGAAAACATTTAATGTCTTTAGATGATTTTTAGAAACTGATGATAATCATAAAGTTATTAATTTCATTGTTAACTTATTAGCAATGGTTGACCCAAGTATTAAAGGGGTTTCAAACCAAGAAGGTATCATTGGTCACATTGATACTTGAAAATTCTTAATTAAAGATGATTGCTTTGTTTCATTAGATGATCTTGAACACAGTACTAGGGTATTTTTAACCATTATTGAAAACTTCATGATGTTTTTAAAAAATGATGTTCAAATCCTTTTTGTGGGTGGTTTGGATGGAATCTTATCTAAAGATGTTTATCGTTTAGTTTTTGATATATTTAATCAATTAACTGATTACAATTATCAATTCTTCTTTATAGCTAAATCTGATGATGGATTTAAAGAAATTATTGATAGTTCCCAACTATGTTATGTTTCAAAACAAAATTACAGATCATTCGTAAGTGAAACTCCAGTAAGTGTGAACAGAGCTCAACCGTTTTTATTAAATGAATTTGTTGACATTATTAAGAAGTCTAAAAAATAATTTAAAGCATCTGAGTATTCAGATGTTTTTTGTTTGTTAAATTCATTTTATCATGGCAAATTTAAGTCATTTGTCTGTTGGAATATTCTTGGTAATAAAAATTAATTTAATTCGAAATTTAATGCTTGAAAAACTTTTGATTTAATTGTTCAAAAATCATGTGGTTTATTGATGGAATTTCAAGAACAATAAATTATTAAATTTATTTAAATTTATGTTAAAATTTAGATTAATTTTTCATTTATTATAAATGTTATTTATAATTCAATTAATTTAAATTAGGAGGGGTTCTAAGAATGTTACCAATTTTAAAGTTAACTAATATTCAAAAGAAGTATGAAGATGGTTTTATTGCTATCCAAAATTTTAACTTAGAAATTGATAAAGGTGAGTTCGTCACCCTCTTAGGTCCTTCAGGTTGTGGTAAAACCACCATCTTAAAAATTATCGGTGGTTTTGAACAAGTAACCAAAGGGAAAATTTTATATAATGGAATTGATATTAAAGACTTAGATATTGTTGATCGTCCAACATCAACAGTATTTCAAGACTATGCATTATTTCCAAACATGACTGTTGAACAAAATATCAAGTATGGATTAAGATTAATGAGAACACCACTTGATGATGTTCCTAATTCAGTTTATCAATTAGCTGATAAAGTTTATGCAGAAGCCTCTAAACTTAAAAAAAGAAAAATCAAAGAGTTAGAAAAACAAAGAAAAACCTTAAAAACTAACATTGATAAACTAGAAAAGAAATATAACAAGAATCCATATTTGTTATCAATCAAAGATTACAGAAGACCACAATATCTTGCTGAACTTAATATCTTGTATGATAAACTAGATGAAGCAATTGATAATGGTTTTGAATGTAAGTTTAATTTCAAAGAATGATGAAAAGAAAAAATGAATAGTTTCTTTGCCTTCATGAAAATCAATAAAAGATACAAGATTGACTGAACAACAAGACACCCAATTGAACAAGAAATCTATGAATTAAAAAAATGATATAGAGCTAAGAAACCAACAGATGATAAACTAGATAAGTTGGTAGAAAAATACAATGACCTAGATTATTGGGTATCTTATTGAGAAACTTATCCAACCATTAAAAAAGAAGCTTTTGAAAAAAAGAATATTACTAGAAAATTAAACAAAGATGAAATTCAAAAACGTTGTGATGATGTTATTGAATTAATTGGTTTAAAAGGAAAAGAAAAATCTTTCCCTAGTGATTTATCTGGTGGGATGCAACAAAGAGTAGCACTTGCTAGATCAATTGTGATTGAACCTGAAATCATTTTATTAGATGAACCATTAAGTGCACTAGATGCAAAGGTTCGTCAACAATTACAAGTTGAATTAAAAAGATTACATAAAGAGTTAGGAATTACTTTTATTTTAGTTACTCATGATCAAGAAGAAGCTTTAATGTTATCTGATAAAGTAGTTGTTATGTCTAATGGGAAGATCGAACAAATTGGAAAACCAGAAGACATCTATGATACTCCAGAAAACTTATGAGTAGCTAACTTTGTTGGTAAAGCTAACATTTATGAAATGGATGAAGAACACCAAAACTTTTATTTTTGTAATATCAATTTTGATTTGGATATTAAATATCCTGATGAATCAGAAAAAGATAAATACAAAGTTTGATTTATGGTACGTCCTGAAGACTTTACATTTGTTGAAGATGGTTTAGGTCAAATCAATAATGTATTTGTAAAATCAGTTAACTATACTGGATTATTTTATGATGTGACTTGTGAATTCCAAGACACAGTTATTCATATTAAATCAATTACTAATATTCCTGAAAACACATATGTTGGAATTAATTTAGTGAAAGAAAACATTCACACAATTTATGAAAGAGTAGAGGAATAAAAGATGGCTACAACTAAAAGAAGATTTGTCAAAAAGAATGAATTACTTTTAGAACAACGTAAGTTTGTTAATAAGTATTCTTTTAATAAAAAGTTTTTATTAGCTATTCCTTTCTTAATCATTATGTTTTTGTTTATGGTGATTCCATTAGCTGTCATGATTGTTTATTCATTAAAACCTCAAGCAGGGACTGATGGGGTTAGTGATAACTGAGGAATATTAACAGGAACCATTGGGATTAAGATTGGGAAGTCTTTATATATTTCATTAGTAACATCAATCTTTTGTTTATTGGTTGGGTTTCCTTTTAGTTACTTTTTATCAATCTCTAAAAAGAAACTATATAAGATTATTTTGTTTGTTTTAATCTCATCACCAATTTGAATTAATGTATTGATCAAATTGATTGGATTAAAAACATTGTTTGATATTATAGGTGGAGGCATAAACTCTACATATGGTGATATCTTTACCATCATTGGTTTGGTTTATTTATATTTACCATTTGTAATGATTCCCATCTATAACTCATTAGAAATCTTACCTAAGAACTTAATCAATGCTTCTAAGGATTTAGGAAGAGGAAATGTTTATACATTCTTCCACATTGTTATTCCTTGAACTAAACAAGCTTTAATTAGTTCATTAGTATTAGTTACATTACCTGCATTCACCACTGTTGCAGTGCCTGCATTCTTAAACAATAATAATGATGCTGGGATGATTGGTGATGTAATTGTTGATCAAGGTGAATCGGGGTTATCAAACCCAATAGCATTATCAAGAACATCTGTATTAGCATTAATTGTTAGTGGAATCATGTTTGCTTTATATGGATGTATTGTTTGGGTTCCAAAACTAGTTAGATTAATCATTAGAAAGAAAGCATCTAAATATGAAAAAAACTAGTTTCTTATCTTGGTTAAGACAATCATATATCATTTTAATTTTGGTATTGATTTATATTCCACTAATCATTGTGATTTTATTGAGTTTTACAAATCCATCTGTAAAAGGAAATATTACTAATGGGTTTGATTGAAATGATGGTAGTAACTATTTAAACCTATTCAAGGACTCCCAGTTTACTAATGCATTATTAAATACCTTTATTATTGTGATTGTAGTAGTCCCAGTATCTGTGATTATTGCAACACTAACATCATTTGGTATTTGACACTCAAAACAGTTTTATAAAAATACTGTATTAGGAATTTCAAAAACAAATATTGTGATTCCTGATGCAATCTCTGGAATCTGTTTAGCTTTATTGTTTTCTATTACTTGAATTAGTTGGTTCAAATCCCAATTAGGGCTTGCAACAATTATATTAGCTCATATTTCATTTTGTACTCCATATGCTATCTTGATTATTTATCCAAGAATGGAAAAGATGAAAAAGAACTTAATCTTAGCTTCTCAAGATTTAGGATACAATAAAATCCAAACATTCTTTAAAGTTACAATTCCTTTTTTATTACCAACAATTTTATCATCAGCAGCAATTGTATTTGGAATGAGTTTTGATGATTTTATCATTACTAAATTAGTTGGTGGTAAGGTTAACACCATTAGTACTGAAATGTATACAATGGCAAAAGGAATTAAAATCTGAGCAGTTACTTTCGGAGCTATTTTAGTAATGGCTACATTCTTGATTATTGTTATTGTAGCTGTTCATAAATCAATTAAAAATAAAAAGATGAACATTAAAAGGGATCAAAAGAAATGAACAAGAAACTTAAGATAGCATTAATTTGTTCAACTGCATTTATAACAATTACTACAACCACTGGTTTTTTAACAAGTTGTAGCAATGCTCAAAACTATGCATTTGGAAATTTTCAATCTTATATTAGTCCAAGTATCATTAATAGTTTTAATGATAATTATAAGAATGTTAATTGACAATATTATGCATCTAACAAACAGATTCCTACTTACTTACAAAATAAAACCTTAAATGCTTGTGTTGCTACAAACAACACTGTTGTTAATTTGATAACGAAAAAACTGATTAATCAAATTGATTGAGCTAAATATGAATTATTAGAAGAAAACACTAATCAAGTAATTACAAATGTTAGCCAACTAGAAAGTATTTATACTCCTATTGTTTGAAACATTTGTCAAAATGCATTCAGTGATTTTGTTAGCCAAAACCTATTAACATATGCAATGCCTTATTTTTTACAAAATGTAGTATTTGTATATCGTGGTAATGAAATTCCACAATTAGAACAACCTAATTTAACATTCACTGATATTTTTAACTTTATTGAAACTAACAAAGCATTTAAAGCACCTAATAAAGGTCATAACATCTTAATGGTTGATGATCCAAGATTATTATATGGAATATCAGAAATCTTAAAATGTGAAAAAAACAACACCCCAGTTAACATTAACCCAAGAGGTGGTTTATTAAACCAATCACCAGATCAAACGCCAAGCCAACAAGAATTCTCCAACACTTATAAGTTAGTGAAAGATTTTATTTATAACAAGAATGCTCATGTAGGATTACAATCAGATTCGAATGTAATCATTAATAAACTTGTTAAAAATGAAATCCAAGGAGCTTTCTTTTATAATGGTGATGCTGCTTTTGCTGCACAAGGTGGAGATTACCCAGAACACTCAAATATTACTCCAGAAAACTTTCATGTAGTAATTCCAAAGAATAATATTGTTGCATTAGACTTAATGGTTACAAATATTACAAATGATCCAAGTGAGCAAATTGAATCACTAAACTTTATTTATCAATTAGCTTTAAGTGGTTTAAAAACTAATACATACAACAAATATAATCTTCCAATTGTGAAATCTAACCTAGATTCAAAATTACAAGATATTATAGATACTGATCCAAATACTGATGAATATATTTATTCAAGTATGATTAATTTTGATTATGTAAACTATACTCCAACAATTAATGCAATTATGAATTTTGTAACATCAGGATATTTTCCATCTGATGACCCTATGAAACAAATCTTAATTGAATTATTAGATATCAAAGAACCAGCTAATAATAATCCAAAAAATTATGTAGAGATGCCTTTAAATGATTTAGCTGAAGTAAGAATGCAAACAGCTTACTTAGATTTAAAGGTTAGTTAGTTTTATGAAAGATTGTACTGTCTTATTTTCAGGAAGTTTTGATCTTTTTCATAAAGGTCATTTAGAATTCTTGAAATTCTTAAAAACTCAATACAAACAAGTTATTATTGCAATTTCAAATAATGAACATAAACCTAATCAATCTAGTTTATTAATTAGGTACAATCATTTAATTGATGTTTTAAACCAAAATCAAATTAATGATGTGTTAGTAATTATTAATTTTGGATTAACTGTTGATATTGCACAATTAATGGATTGCAAATATCTAGTTCGTAGTTATTTAAATCAAGTTGATTATGAATATGAACACCAATTAAAATTAATTAATACTTGTTTAAATAAACATATTAAAACAAAACTATATTATGTAAAAACAAACAAAGAATTTAGATCTTCATTACTAATTAAAAATAGTGATGATGTTAAAAAATAACTTTGTTTGTTTTTTATTAATCATTCCCAAAAACACTTTAATTAAGAATATGTTTGTTTTTTCACATATAATTAATCTTTAATAGATATAAAAGGAAAGGATGATTTGTGAGCACGGTCCAAAGGATTTTAAAATACATATTTATAAGTCTAGGGGTATTAATTGTAGCAGGGATATGTGTTGCTAGTGCATTAGGTTATTTTATGAATGATAAACTAGTGAACTATGTAAACACGTTAGACAACCAAGTTAATAATGTTTTAAATAATTCAATTAACCAAATTGAAACCCAAGTAACCGATATTAAAAACCTATTAGTTGGTACAGGGCAAAACCCTCCCTCAATTAATGAAAATATCACATCAATCATGACTGAAATCGATACAAACCTTGCTAACCCAGCAACTCCAGTAGAAACCATTACTACTTTACAAGATTTAAAACAAACATTATCTCAAGTTCAAGTAGCAATCAATACAGGTGGTGATATTGATACAGCAATCAACCAAGCAGCTGATTATGCTAGACAAATGGTACAACAAGCTAATGAAATTAATTCACAGTACATTAATCCAGTGGTTACATTTGTAAGAAATGATTCAAAGAACATTTGTTTATATGTATTCATTGGTACAACAATTTTATTAGGCTTAGGAGCAATGATTTCATTCGCAGCTAGTGTTACTGTTAACAAAAGAAAGAAAGCAGAGCTTTTAGAAGATTAACAACTAGCTATTCTTGAATTTTAAAAGAAAGTAAATATTATTGTAGTGTATTAGACATATCCCCTATCACTGGACTAAATATTTAAAACCTTTTTCTTGTATTCA
>JAHHTF010000027.1 GCA_020024775.1 Ureaplasma sp.
TCCTAATTTCCAAAATACAACAAGGATTAAGATGGGTTGATTATTGGGGATTGGTTCCTCCTTTGTGATTTACACAAAAATTGAACCACTCCCAAAATTTTTAATCCGCACTATGAAAATTTGTGTATAATATAAATACTCATAGTGTTATGTACTAGCACTATTACCAGCTCGAACGTCTATTGATTGCTTTGGGCAGATTCCTATATTCTTCTAGAGGGGTATAGGAGTTGTCGGTGACTTATAGTTTTCTATAAGCCGCCGACTTTTTAATACATTTTTGCCTTACCCATTCTATAAGAATGAGATTAATTATCGTCATTTTATAGTATAATATAGGCATAGGATAAATATGAAGACATTTTATAATAAGGGGATTTATGAAATTAAAATCTAAAATTTTATTAGGGACATTTATTGGACTAGCTACTATTTCTGCACCAATTGCAGTATCATTAGTGGCTACATCTTGTGGTTCTAGTTCAAGTAGTGGTGGTAATACTACTCCTAGTACTCCACCACAAGAAGTACCGATTCCACCAACACCAGAAGAATTATTTGACTTTGATCCAACTACTGGGACAATTACAGGATTCCATGGACCACAAAAAGCAATTGTTTTTCCAGAAACAATTAATGGAGTAAAAGTAACCAAAATTGGTGATCATGCATTTGAAAAAAAGGAACTTACATATATTAAATTACCAGAAACTCTAGAAGAAATTGGTGACTTTGCTTTTATTGCAAATTACTTTCCTAAATTAATAATTCCTGCATCTGTTAAATACATTAGATCCAATGCATTCCAAGGGAACCCTGCATTAGCTGATGTGCAATTTAATGAAGGTAATTTATTATTGGTTGGTTGATATTGTTTTGCGGATTGTAGACAATTATTAGATGTCCGTTTACCTGACTCATTAGCTAGTCCAGAAGCATCTGAATTATGTCATGGTTCATTCTGATGAAATCAACCAGGACCATATGGAACACCTAAAAAAGTTTCTTTAAAAAGAGGAACAAAATTACCTCCTAACCCATATGATGTTTTCACAACCGCTTCAGTACTTAACTATAGAGAATAATAATAAAAGAACTAGTCTAATTCGGACTAGTTCTTGTTTTAATATACTTTAAAAATATGAAATACCTAATGGATTAATAATGCCATCTACATCATCTATGAAATTTTGAATATCTCCTAACACTTTTTCAAAATTAAATAATTTATAAACATAACAATATTTCTCATTCAATAATTTGATTGAGTCTAAAATGTATTTCTTATCATACATTCCACTTACATCTTTTTCTAATTTTTTGTCTTGGTGTTTTAAATAATTTCAAATCTTTAATAATTTTTTGAAAGAACTTGCTTCAAATTTATTCTTAAAAAGCTCGTTTTCATTTACAAAATTTATTTTTTCAGGAAGATATCTTTTTTCATTTATATCTAAATTTAATATATCAAATCCACAAAATGAAACTAGTTGTTCTAATTTTATAAAGTAATAGGAATAGAACTCATTCACAATGTTAATGTAATTATTGAACAATTTTGTTGTATTCTCACTTTCATAAGGCGTAAATATCCTCATAAAATGATTCAGATTAACTTCTTCATGGCTCAATATTCCATCACACAATTCAGACATTCTTAAATTTTCAGCATCATTTTTTTGCTTTATTGAATCTTCTTGTTTGCTCTTCATTAAGTTATTATATTCATCTTCAATTAATTTGCTTTTTCTTTTAATAAATTGATCAAAATCATCTTTTATGAATTTTATAGAACAAGATATGAATATTAAATCTCTTTGTATTGATTTCATAAGACTTTCATACTCGTATGCTAACTTGCAAAAATCTAATTCTTCAGAGAGTAAATCATTTTTATTTTTAGTTTTATTTCAGAATTCGATGAATTCTTTTTCTTTTTCATTTCTCCCAAAAGATTCATCTAATTTTGACTCTTTCAAATTTTTAACTATTTCTAGATTTATATTTTTTATAATTTCCATATTTTATTTATATCATCTCAAGATGACAATATTCATATATGTTTTCATAAACAAGAAAATACCACGGAATAACCATAGATTATTCAAAGGTATTTTTTAGTATATTTCAGAATTAATAGCATCTATGAAACTATTGCAACTATTAATGTAATCTTGATTTTGATTATAAGTATCAATAATGTTTCTTAGCTGCATACTTAATAAATTTCTTTCAGTATCTTTTAATCTGTTGTCAGCTAATAAAGTATTTGCAAAATCAATGAATGATGAAAAGAAGTAATTTTCTTTTAAAGATTTATTTTCTCAATTTAATTTATATTGATTGAATTTAGGAATTAAAGCTTCATTAATTTCTTTGATCCAAATGCTTTCATTTGCTTTAACATTAGTATTTAAATAATTAATTAAATAAATAAAGTGATTATTTAAATCATTATGGATTTTAAAATAGAAATTCAAACTCTTTTTGAATTCAGATAATCATTTTCTTTTTTTATGATAATTGATAATACTATTGTCTAATAAAATGAATTCAATGTTTTTATCAATGGTTTGTTTAAAACCATTTAATTGAACTCAGAAATTATCATAGGCTTCTTTGTTATAATTGATATTTAATTTCTTGTATAACTTTTTAAAAGTTGTTGTATTGATGATTAAATTATTTTGATCTTTAATTTTATTTCTTGCATCATTAGCATATTGTTTAATCTTTTCATTTGAATTAATAATAATTAGAAAAGTTGATAACATTATTAATAATGCAACCAATGCACATATTAAAACAATAAAAATACTTAATTTCATAATAAATATATTATAATAAATAAGAACATCAGTATTGAATAATATTTGAGATTGTACCATTTTGTTACTTATTAGCGTATGAAGTAAGTAAAACTGAATTACTGAAACATTTAAAACAAAATATAATTTTGAATATGTTCAAAACATTTTAAAATAAAAATTATTTAAAGGATATACAATGAGATATACAGGAAGTCTTTATAGAAAATCTAGAAGACTAGGTTTTTCTTTATTAGAAAATGACAAAGAATTCACTAAAGGAAAAGCTAGAACTACAAGACCAGGGCAACATGGTGATAAAAAGATCAAGATGTCTAACTATGGTCAACAATTACAAGAAAAACAAAAATTGATGTACTTATATGGTTTAAACGACAGACAATTTAGAAGATTATTCTTAGTTGCTAAAAAACGTAAAGGTGCAACAACTTTAAACTTATTACAAGTTTTAGAATCAAGATTAGATTCATTAGTATTTAAAGCAGGGTTTGCTCCTACAAGAAGAGCTGCTAGACAATTAGTGTCTCATGGGCACATTGTTGTTAATGGTAAAAAATGTAACATTCCATCAATCATCTTAAACATTGGCGATAAAGTAGCTGTGGCTAAAGGTTCTTTAGAACATAAATCAGTGAAAGAAACTACAAGACCAGCTGCAGATTTCTTAAAAGCAAATGGTAGTGCATCTAAAGAAGTTGAAATCTTAAGAATGCCTGAAAGACATGAATTACCAGAAAACATTAATGAAGCATATGTAGTTGAATGATTCAACAGATTAATGTAATTTATTATTTGAAAATTAACCTTCGTGGTTAATTTTTTTATTCCATATTCACAAAATCAAAAAGTATTGACTTATATTTTTTTAAATGTATAGTCTATATTGATCGTAAATTTTTTCAAAAAAAGTATTATTTTTTACAATACATATATATAGGTAAATATATTAAAAAAATTTTATTGTTAAGAAATTTTTTAAAAAATTTTTTTATTTTGAGTTATAAATATAGTGTAATAATACTGGGAATTACCCGGCCTTGTTATATATATATTAATTAGAGGTAAAAAAAATTATGAATATAGCTATGTCTGTGTTCTCTTTATTGGGAACATTCGTAATTGGTTTTTCAATGTTGCCACAAACAATCGCAACATTCAAAACTAGAGAAACAGCTAACATTTCATTAGGTCTATATTTCTTAATGGGTGTTGCTACCTTACTAATCACATTCTACGGAATCGGTTTATGTTGTGTTCCAACTAACATTGCTGATATTGCAAACAATGCATTTACTGCAGCAGGTGGAGCTAGCAACCAATTAGGTTGAAAACAACCAACTATGCCTAACTCATCAGACGTTATTTCAGGATACATTGTACCAGGTGCAGCAGTTATTTTTGGTGAAATCTTCTGTTCAGTTACATCTTTCATGATTGCAGCTGTAAAAATTGAAAACCAAATGAGAGCTAAAAAATTAGGAATCAGCGAAGCTGAATACATCGCTCAATACAACGCAAACAAAAAACAATCAGTTCAAGTAGAAGGAGAATACTAATATGCCAACTAATGGATCTACTTATTTTGATGGTTCACAATTCTCACTATTTGCTCCTTGATCACCAGTATCAACATGAGCATTTGGTATCGTTGTAATCGGTGCTATTACTTTATTCTTTGCGTTCTTACCAGGTTTCATCGCTGTAGTTAAAACTAAAAACACTGCTGAATTATCATGAGTTATGTGATTAGTATCTGTAATCGGTTTAGCATTCTTAGTACTATTCTACTTATTAGGTGTTATTAGTACAGCACAAGGAAATGATGGTATTCCAGCGCCACACTTCATGATTGTATTCATTTGTGAAGCATTATCATTAATATTATCTATTTATGTATTTGCTTACAAATTAATCAACATGGGAGCTGCTAAAAAAGCAGGAATTAGTGAAGCTGAATACTGTGCTAGATTAGTAAAATAATATTAAACCCAGATAAACACTTATAAAATAGAGGTAACCCCTCTATTTTTTTTGTATAATATTTATATTATGTCAAACAATAATACACTATACAGAAAATACCGTCCACAAAAATTTGATCAAGTTGTTGGTCAAGAAATGATAGTAAAATCTTTGCAAAATAATATAAGTAAAAATGAACTTCATCATGCTTATATTTTTTGTGGTACTAGAGGGACTGGGAAAACAACAATTGCTAAAATTTTTGCTAAAGCAATTAACTGTTTAAACCCTATTAACAATGATGTTTGTTTAGAGTGTAATAATTGTAAGATGATTCAAAACAATGAAACAATTGATATTGTTGAAATTGATGCTGCATCTAACAATGGTGTAGATCAAGTTAGAACAATTATTGATAATGCTCAATATTTACCTCAGAATTTAAAAACAAAAGTATTTATTATTGATGAAGCTCATATGTTAACTAATAGTGCTTGGAATGCATTATTAAAAACTATTGAAGAACCCCCTAAGCATTGTATCTTTATTTTCGCAACAACTGAATTTCATAAGATTCCATTAACAATCATTAGTAGATGTGTAAGATATGAATTCTTTAAATTATCTAATCTATGTTTAAGTAATCTAATTACAGATGTTGCTAAAAAAGAAGGGTTAAAGATTTCAAAAGAAGCAATTGAAAAAATAGTTTATCTAGCAGATGGAGCTGCAAGAGATGCATTAACTATTTTAGACCAATTAAAAACTTATTCAACTGATATCAATGTAAGTGATATTAATACAGTTTTCGGTTTAATGGACAACAAATTCTTCCTTGACTTCTTACAACACTATTTTAATAACCAACAAGACTTGATTATTAAAGATTTAGCAGTCTTGAAAGCAAATAATAACCATTCATTTGTAATTAATAATTTAGTGGATTTATGTATTGACTTAATTTCGTTTTTGAAAACAAACAGTTATGATTATTCATCAAAGCTTTCTAAAAAAGAAATTGAATCATTAAACTGTTTTAATTTGAATAATTTAAGTAAGTTGTTAGATATCTTACATACAACACTAGTTGATGCTAAATATAACAACCAATATTGATTCTATTTCAAGATTAATCTTTTCAAAGGCTTGAATGATGATTCAAATGATACTAATAACAATGTTGAACAACCAACTGTTATTAATCAACCCAAACCAGCAACTAGAAAAACAACTATAAAACCTCAAGTTGATATAACTACTACGATTGATGACATTCAAACTTATAATAACACTAATGTTGACTCATTAGAACCTACTTCACCAATTGAAGCATTTAAAGATGCAAAGATGCCTGGCAAGAAATTAAGTGAATTTTATGAAACTAAAACTCATTTAAAAAACGCTGAACAACCAAAGGTTTTAAATGATGAATATTATCCAATTTTTGAAAAGTTAGTTTTTCATAATGATAAGGTTTTGTTAAAAACATTAAATGAGAAATTTGAATCATTAAAAAATGGAATGGAAGTTGATCCAATCCTAAAAGTAATATCATCAGCTAATAAAATCTTTAGTGCTTCAAATAATGTAGGATTTATTTTATTTAATAATTCATTTGATACAAATAAGTTCAACACCTTAATCAAAGAAAAAGATAACCAAGTCTTAATCCAAAAACATTTTGGTGATCAAGTAATCTTATTAGGTATTGATGAACAAACAAGACTTCAATACATGAAGAAAGCTAAAGAAGCAAAAGATACTAAGAAAAAAGTTGAAAAGATAAACGAAAAGGATTTAAATAATATTTTAGATTTATTTGATGAAAATGAGTTAATCCAAGACATTAAAGAAATCATGACTAAATAATAATATATAATATTAGTAACCAAGGAGTTAATTATGAATATTCAAAAAATGATGCAAGAAGCACAAAAGTTACAAAATGCTTTAAAAAAGAAAAATGCTGAATTCAATGAATCAACATTTGAATATAGTTATAAAGAATTTGTAAAAATCACTATGAGAGGTGATTTACATATTGAATCAATTGATATTAACAAAGATATCGTAGATGCAGATGATGTATCTATGTTAAATGATATTGTTCAAGAAGCAATCAACAATGCAATTGAACAAACTAATAAAAAAAGAGATGAAATCAATAGTTCATTAATGCCACCAGGAATGGGTGGTATGAATGGATTATTCTAGTGAGTAAGATTCCTGAATTCGAACATTTAGTAGATGCCTTTAAATCCTTACCTGGAGTAGGCACAAAGAATGCTAAGAAATGAGCCCACTATCTTTTAGAACAAGATAAGTTCTATGTGGATAAGTTTGTTAATAAAATAACAGAGGCATATAGCAAGATTAAAAGATGTGCTAAATGTTCTAACCTTTCACGAAATGAATTATGTTCAATTTGTGAAAATATCAATAGAGATACACAAAAGTTATGTGTTGTTTCTAATATCGAAGATTTGGAGAGAATTGAGTCTTCAAAATCTTTTTTTGGTTTATATCATATTACACAAATGGACTATGATAACAAAATAGAACACAAGAACTTATTAAAGATTCTTGATAGAGTTAAAAATGATAACATCAAAGAAGTAATTGTAGCTACTAGTTTTAGTAACCAAGGAGAAGCAGTAGCTGCTTATATTTGTAACTTATTACAAGACTTAAAAGATGTTAGTATTTATCGGATTGGATTTGGTATTCCTTTAAATGGAGCAATTGATTACACAGATGATGAAACATTGAATCAATCCTTTTCTAATAAAAGAAAAATAAATTAATTTAAACTAAGGAAAAGATAATATGAAATTTTTTAAAAAGTTAGGTTGAGCACTTGCTTATATTTTCGTAGCGATCACATTAGGGATTAAATTCTTAAACCTTAAAAAGATGGCTAAGAAATATAACTTTGATCCAGAGTCAGTAGATGCTGAAACTAGATTCAATGCTGTGTATAAATTTGCAAAAACTTATTTGTACTTTAAACAAGTGGATATCAAATTACATGGAAAAGAAAAGCTTGAAGATAAAACAATGTTCTTTGTGTGTAATCATGTTTCTGATTTAGATCCAATTGTTTTATTTAAAGTGATTCATGAACAACAATGTCCAAGACCAATCTTTTTAGCTAAGATTGAATTAACATTAGAAAAATATGCACCTATTTTATCTTTGATAGATGTTATTTATATTGACAGAGAAAACTTAAGACAAACTGTAGAAGCAGTTAATCAACAACAAGAAGTTTTAAAAGATAAAGAGTCTGTAGTGGTTTTCCCAGAAGGAACTAGAAATCAAGATAACCCAGACAAGTTATTAGAATTCAAAGCTGCATCATTAACAGCTGCATATGAAACATTCACAACAATCCAACCCATTGTTATTAACAATACAAAAGATTTAGTTAAAACTCATGTGTTCAAAAAAAGAGATAGAACAGTTCATGTTAAATTTTTAAAATCATATCAACCAATTAATTTTGTGAATATTGCAAAAGATAAATTCGCTGAAAAACTACAATCAAATATGCAACAAGAATATGATAGTTTATTGAAGGAATTAAGTGAAAATGCAAAGTCAAGAAAGAAATAATACTTTAGAACTTAAACTAAGTCAGTTCTCTGGTCCGCTAGATTTATTACTACTATTAATTAGAAATAAAAAAGTTGAAATCAGAGACATTGATTTAATTGAAATAACTACTCAATACACAAAGTTTATTGAATATTCAATTCATGACGTGGAAGTTGAGAAATTAGGTGAATACTTATATTTAGCTACACAGTTGGTTCATTTAAAAATTAAGAGTATGTTTGCTGCATTAAATGATGAATCAGCTTTAGTTGATTTAGCTGCAGAAAAAGAAGCATTGATTCAAAAATTAATTGAACGTGAGAAATATTATCAATCTATCCCTTTTCTAGAAGAACAATTCCAAGCACGTCAGCAATATGTTGATAAAGTAAGTGAAGACTTAGAATCACTTAAACCTAAGAAACCAATTATTGAAGAACAGAAAGTAGAAAACCTTGATTCATATAAATTAAAAGATTTATTAGAAACAATGGTGCAAGATAACATCATTGATGATTTCTTAAAACAAAATGCTTTGTTTAGAAGAGAGGTTGAATTAAAGAAAATTTCAATTAAAAAGATCCAACTTGATTTAGTTGATTTCTTAAAAAGAAGTGAATATGAAAATAAAATAAACTTATTCGAAGCATTCAAGTTAATTTATCCAGAATATATTTCACAAGAATACTTTGCATGTTTCTTGTTAGCGATTCTGTCATTAATGAGATTATCTTATTTAAAGATGGAAATTTCAGATAACACTTATTGAATTGTATTTAATAAAAAACAATTAAAAGACTTTAGTTTAGATTTAAACTCTATGGAGGAATAAAAGATGCCAGGTAATAAAAAATCAATTGTTGACTTTGATTGAGAAAATGTAGACTTTGATTCAGATGATGATTCTACAATCAAAAGTATCAAAAAAAGAATGGAAGAATTAAGCGATACAGGTAGATTCAGTGAAAGTGTTGGATCATATGACCACTTATTTGATGATGAACACTTTGGAATAAAAGATGAAATCAGTATTAAGAACCAACTTAATGCTAAAAGACAACAAGAAAAAGAAGCTAAGTTAGCAAACAAAATTATTTTTAATAATCCATTAGATAGTGTTGAAACAAAACCAACTACAACTAAAAAAGAAATTGAATCAGAAGAACCAGTTGTAAAACAAGAAGCAACAACTGTTGCTGTAAACACTACAACAAAAGCAACTAGCCACAAAAAACCAATTATTGAAAAACAACCAGTTGTAGTAGATAACACTAAAACAATTAATACTAATAAATCTAAAGTAAAAATTGATGATGAATTCAGTACTGAAAATCTAAGTTTAAAAACTCAATTAAAACTAAACTTAGAAACGCATGATTACTTTGAAAAGAATGATATTAGTATTGCTAAAACTCGTCAAATCATTGAATCATTATTATATGTAATGGGAAAAGATGGATTAGAATTATCAATCATTGAAAAGATTACTAATGTTCCGCAAAATGTTTTGAAATACTTATTAGATAAAATGATTGATCAAAAACAAGAAGACGAGACTTCTGGTTTAATTATCAAACAATATGGAAACAAATATTACTTGTTATGTAGACAAGAAATGATTGATGCAGTTTCAGTTATCTGAAAGAAAACAATTAAGAAAATTCCTAACAAACCTAAAATGCAAGTATTATCTATTATTGCTTATAACTCACCATGTACAAAAAAAGCCATTGAAAGTGTTAGAGGAAAAGATTGTACTAATATCTTAAAAGCTTTATTCGAAGATGGATTAATTGATAAAACTAAAAAACCTTCTAAAGGTACTCATGCATTCTTTTATACAGTAACCCAAGAATTCTTAAATCTATTTAACTTAAAGAGTTTAAAAGATTTACCAAATCTAAACAAGAAAACAAATAAATACATTGAAAACTATGATTTCACAGAAGATAGTTCAGATGATGAATAAATAAAAAAAGAGCAACTAGGTCGCTCTAGACATATCCCCTATCACTGGACTAAATATTTAAAACCTTTTTCTTGTATTCAACAGGAGGAAGGTTTTTTAAACACAACTGAATTCTTTTGGGTAATTAGGAAATTTTGTGGGAACCGAAAAGAAGGGACCCACTTTTTCT
>JAHHTF010000028.1 GCA_020024775.1 Ureaplasma sp.
TAATAAAAAGCCCTCCTTTTACTGAATACACAGTAATTGGAGAGCTACCAAAAAAATTCAAATTGCCACTAAAAAACAAAAAACCATTCTGCTAAAAGCAAAATAGTTAATTTTCTTAGAAGAATTAAATAGTACAAGAATAAATTATCTTCTTACAAATTTGTATATCTCGGGGTGGTTTTTCTGTTCATCAAACAGTGTATGAGCTGGAATTGAAATTTCAATATGTGTAACAGCTCATGGTAATCCTCCACCTCAGCAATAATCACCGATTTCAACTACTGAATCAGGAATATACATATTTTGCGTTGGTGCTGTTACATAGAATGCTTGTTTAGCAATCTTTTGTAATTGAGATCCAGGTGCAAACTTAATACTTGTAAATCCTTGATCTCAAGCAAAACATCCTCATGGGATTTCTTTAATCTTTGGAGGGATTATTAATTCACCAGTGAATTTACAACCTGATAAACATGCATTTTGGATTAATTCAAGAGTATCTGGTAATACTAGTGGACCACTATATTTTAAATCTGCAAATACTCAACCATCAATGATTTCAACTCTATTAGATAAATGAAAATCTTTGACATTGTTAGCAATTGTTCTAAAAGCAGAATCCTCAATGTTATAAACAGTATCTGGAATAATGATACTAATATCTTGTCCTGTTCCAACTACACAGTCAGGACTTTTAGCATCTTGAACTTTAGAGATAGAGTGTCTACCAATAATTAATAAAGGTAAACAAAGATTTCCTTTATCAACATCTGTTGTAGTTACCTTACCAGTTGTAACATCTTCTGCCATTTGAGATAAATCGATTGTTGATAAATCTGAATCAATTAATTTTAAAGCATAAATTGGTTGGTTTTCTCAATCATATCTTTTTGGGTTTCTGATTACTTCATATTTGAACCCATTCTTAGTGAATGTATCACCTGGTAATCAATCATTGATTTCATATCCAGCAGCGGGTGGAACTGGTTGACTTGGAGCTGCAAATCCAGTTAATACAACATTATAGTTAACTAATTTATTATCTTGATTAGGAATACCACTAATTGCAACATTAACTGTATTGTTTGATGCATTCTTAGTTGCAACTACTTGAATATTAGCTTGTTTAAAATCTGAACCGGGATTATAAACTAAACCATTGTTTTCTTTTATTCCATTAATAATAATTGCATTTTTCTCTGGATTATTAATGATTCTCACCATTTCATCAGCATCTAATTGATCAAAGTTAGTTACACCACTAACTTGTTTAAATAAAAGTGTGAAATTAACTTCATTAAAACTAGTTGGTTTTTTAGAAGGTGTTGAACTAGATGAACTACTACCACACGATGTAGTAGCTAATGCAATTGCAGTAGGAACCGAAATTACTGAAATCACACTCATTGCTGATATTAAAATCTTATTTTTTAATTTCATAATAATATATTAACTTTCCTTTATTGATCTATTAGTTTTCTTTAGGTGCTGGCGTAACTGTGATACCTTTATCAAATGCTGGACTTTGTACATTACAAGTTGGAGGAACAATTACAGTTGAGTTACTAAATCTATTACTTCTAAATGCATATTGTCCAATAAATTCTACAGTAGATGGAATTACTAAATCACCTGTTAAATCTATGTTTTGGAATGCGTGAGCACCAATACTAATTAAACCTTCATTAAATTTAATTGGTAATTCTCAAACTCATTTTCCTGGTGATGTTTCAACTGCTGCACTTTCAATAATATTTTGACATTCAAAGAATGCACTATCTCCAATTGTTACAAGGTTTTTAAATTCTCAAACCTTAGTGCCAGGTCTAATTTCCATTCAACCTTGATGACAGAATGCTGATGCACCAATGTTTGTGATTGTATCTGGTAAATATAATACTGCATTGTTTGGAGCAGTATCACCATTACCTGGAACTTTGAATGCATTATCAAAGATTGATGTAACTGGTAATGCTGTGTTTTCATTAGTACCTGGAATATTAATAGTTAACAAACCAGTTGTGAAATCTTCACACATTGTATCCATTTTAGTAACATCTCCTGTTACTACTTCTAGTGAACAATAAGGTTGAGTAGCATCTTTTGCTTTTAATGGGTTTTTAATTAATCTATATGTGAATGCACCTTGGTTAAATGATGCACTATGTTCGCCTTCTTGTAAGTATTTTTTTACAATTGGAGTTTTTAGTGTCATTACTCCATTTTCTAAATTGAAATATGAATTGTTGTTCATAATTAATGGTTTATCAGCAGGACCTGCAACTTCCATTGAAATACTATATTCATATTGATTTTTAGCATTAACTGTTGATGTGAAGTTGAAATCACTTAATGTAATTCCTGATTGAACTAAAGCTGCATTTGGTCAAATTGCATTTATTACTTTTTGTTTTAATGGTTCTAAATCTGGATCAATACTTGTTTGGATAACATTGCTCATTGCATCATAGATTTGTTTACATGTAGATCCAAAGATTCTAACATCATTAAATGGAGTTGTAGTAAAGTGTAATTTAGGGCTTTGATTATTACCCACTCTACAATCTGGACTAATAAGAACTTGTTGTTCTTCAAAGTTTGGACAATTGAATGCATATGGGTCAATAATTACTACTTTAGATGGAATGATTAATTGACCTGAAAGTGATGAATTATTAAATGCTGCATTAGCGAAGTAAGTCATATCACTGTCTTCTGGGAAACTAATACTTGGAATTGTTGAATATTCAAATGCTCTACCTTCAATTCTTTCAAGTGTTTTAGGGAAATTAACAGCACATGTAATTTTTGTTTGTTTAAATGCATCAGTTCTAATTGCTGTAACTCCTTCTGGAATTACTAAGGAATTAATTTGGTTACCAAAACTTTCAAATAAACTACTTTTGATTTCTGTAATTGTTGATGGAATTACAATATTAACTGCTGTTCCGTTATTAATAGTTTTAGAAGCAAAGACTGATGGAGCAATACTTGTTAGTTTTAAGTTTAAACTTCCTTTGTTTTTTTCTGAGTATGATACCATACCTGTTGTGTTATCATCTGCAATTCTAGATAAATCAATGTTTTGAACAGTTGCATCACAACCTACTAGTTCTAAAGCTGGGTTTTCAGTTGTTCCTGTAATTTTGTATGTTAATCCATTCTTAGTGAATGTATCACCAACACTGAAAGCAACTGTTTGTTTTGTGATATTTTCTTTTAATACTAATGTATCATTATTAGATACATAGAAGTATTTGTTTGAATCAACTACTAAGTGTTTGTCAGCTGGCAAATTCATACTAACTTTTAGCGAATAAGTTTTATCTAGTAATGTTGTATTTTCAACAGTAAATACTACATCTTTAACACTAATTCCTAATGATGTTAATACTGCATCGTTTGTAAGTGCTTGTTTTACTTGTGTTTGTAAATGTTCAACATCAGTAAACATTGATGAATTAAATGCAGTCATGATTGTGTCATAAACACTCTTAGTTTGATCTACATTCATTCTAATGTTGTTATTAACACCTTTGTGGAATGATAGATTACTATCTTGTGGCATTTCCACTGTACAATCATTACTTACAACAATATCTTGTTCTTTCATGATTGCTTTATCACCGAATGCTTGTTTTGAAATCAATTTAGTACTTTGTGGAATCAAAATATTGTTTTGAATTCTACAGTTACCAAATGCTCATTGACCAATTGTATTTAAATTACTGTTTTGTGCAAACTCAATACCTGTTAATGATGAACCTGAGAATGCTGCATATCCAATTGATGTAACACTTGCTGGAAACAATACAGTTCCTGAATATTTTAAATTACTGAAACAGTTAGAATCTAATGTTGTAACACCTTCAGAAATTGTGAATGAACCAATTTGGTTAGTAATTGAATCAAATGAATCTCTTGAAACTTTTGAAATTGATCCTGGGATTACTAAATTAATTGGATCAGTATTTGCAAATGTTGCGTTTTCTAATGCTCTTTCTTTAATTGCAGTTACTTTGAAGTTAATAGTTCCTTTAACGGGATCTGTATAACTTAACATTCCTGTTGTATTGTTATCTGCAATTCTAGATAAATCAGTTGTAGCACTTGAATCATAACCAACTAATGTTAATGTTGGATTATCTTTAGTTCCAACAATTCGATAAGTTAATCCGTTTGTTGTAAATTGATCATTAATATTAAATTTAACAACTGGTTTTAAGATGTTCGATTTAAATACTAATGAATTTCCTTCTGAAGTAAGATAATCATTGCCATTTACTACAAGGTTTTTACCACTTGGAACATTTAGATTAATTTTAGCTGAATATGAAATATCAAATGCATTTGAACTAACTTCTTGTAATGTTACACCTTGTACACTTAAGTTTAAAGATGATAATACTGAATTGTTTTTTAAAGCTTGAGTTAATTCAGTTGATAATGAACTTGCATCTTTATTATTTGATGCATTAAATGTAGACATGAATGTATCATAAACACTTTTAGCTTGTGTTGCATCCATTCTAATATTATTGTTAGTTCCATGGTGGAAAGCTAAATTGTAATCTTGTGGCATTTCTACTTTACAATCATCACTTACAACAATATCTTGTGGTTTCATGATGTAACCTTCACCAAATGCTCTAGCTTCAATTACTTTAGTGCTAGGCGGGATTAAGATATCATTTTGGATTCTACAATTACTAAATGCACTTCTACAAATTCTTTCTAAATGACTATTAGCTGAGAATGTGATTCCTGTAATTGAAGAGTTAATAAATGAATATGTACCAATTGTAACTAATGATGCTGGGAAGTTAACAATATTGTTGTATTTAATTCCAGCAAATGCTCTGTTGTTAATTCATTTAACCCCTTCACTAATTGTTAATTGGTTTATTTGATTATTTAACCCATCAAATAAATTATCTGAAATTGTAGCAACTGTTGATGGAATTACAATATTAACTGCTGCTCCATTGTTGATTGATTTATTATTAAACAATCCACGGTCAATTGAAGTTAATTTAATTGAAATGTTTCCTTTAGTTGCATCGTTATAACTAACCATACCTGTTGAGTTATCATCAGCTAAGTGACTTAAATCAAGCGTTTTAGATTGATCAATTGAAATTAATGATAACTCTGGATTTTCATTAGTTCCATTAATTCTATATGTAAATCCATTCTTAGTGAATTGATCACCAATGTTTCATTGTGTTGTTTGTTTTCTATAAGCTTGTTTAGAAACTAATGTATCTGCATTTGATAATGAGAAGTTAGGGTTATTGTTAACAATCAATGTTTTACCAGATGGTACATTTAATTTAATGCTAACTGAGTATTGGTTATTGTTGAATTCTGAAATATGAGAAACAGTTACTGTATTAACAGTTAATGATAAACTTTTTAAAGTTGCGTTAGTTGCTAAATTAGTTGTAATTGCAGTTTTTAAATCGTCGTCTAATAAAGATGAAGATGATTCAATTACTTGCGCAATTGCATCAGAAATATCTTTTGCTTGGTTACTCATAATTCTAATATCATTTGAAACAGTTTTAGTAAAGTTCAAGTTAGGGTTTTGACGAGGACCAACTGTACATGATTTATTAATTAAAACATCTTGTGGTTCATAATTAGTGTTACCAAAAGCAGAGTCACCAATTTTAGTAACTGAGTTAGGGATGATTAATGTTCCACCTAAGTTAGAACCATAGAATGCATAGTTATCAATTGAAACTAATGCACTATCGGGTGCAAAAGTTAATCCACAGATTTTTGCTTGACTGAAAGCATTACCATTAATTGAAGTTACTGTTTTAGGGATTTCAAGGTTACCTCAATAATTCATTGATGAGAAAGCATGTCCACCAATAACTTGAACACCTTCTTTAATTTCAAAAGAATTAACTGTGTTTTTAAAATATGCAAATGAATCAGATGTGATTGTAGATATTGTACTAGGGATAATAATATCTACAGGTGCATTATCATTAACTGATTTTTGGTAACATAATCTATCTGGTAATTCTTTAACCACTAAAGTCTTTTCACCTTTAACTGGATCAGAGAATGTTACATTACCATTGTTGTTATCATCAGCCATGTGTGTGAAGTCCACACCTCTGTTTTGACATCCAACGATTTTTAAATGTAAGTCTGCATCAGCTCCTACTAATTCATAGATGAAACCATTCTTAGTAAATTGGTCTCCAACACTTCATGTGTTATCAATTGGAGCATCTTTAGAAAATCCTGTAATAGTTGCACTAAATGAACCATTGTCATTAATTGATCCATCTTCTGCATAGATTTTAATACCATTAATAGTGATTTCTAAACTATCAGATACTAATGTAGTATTAATATCCATTCTGTCTAAACTTTCATTAAAACCTTCTGGAGTGTTTGTAAAGATATTAGTTGCATTATCTTTGATTTTATTTTTTAATGTTACTAAGTTCTTTAATACTTTTTGTTGAGCTTCTGATGCTGAGATACTAGTTTTATCTCCAATTACTTGAGCAACCACACCTTCAAAGTTATTAGTGTTAAATGTTGTTGGATTATTCTTTACACAAACAACTGTTGCTGTGAATTGTGCATTATTAATCATTTCACCATTGTTGTAAAGTTTTAAATTTGAGATTGTTACAACTAAATTATTTTCATTCCCTGTTGCATTAACACTCATTGAATCTGAAATTTGAGTATTAATATCACTTGGAGCATTAGTGAATAATTCTGAACTTTTATTTGAAATTTGTGTTCTTAGTTTATCAACATTTGAATTTACTAATGAAGCAATATTACTTGCAGATCTTCCTTCTCATGGTTTAATAAATTCAGAAATTAAATTATTAAATGCATCTTGGTTGAATTGAGTAGTTTTTGAAAACCCAGACATGCTAAATGTTAAAGTACCAGTTTTAGTTGTATCTTGGTTTGTTTTTAATGGAATGTTTTCAAATACTATTCTTAAACTTGTATTAGTTGGATTAGTGATTTGAATCATTTCATTAGTTAAAGAACTAGCTAATTCATTAGATGGTTCGTTAAACACTTGTGAAATGTTTTTCTTAACACTATCTGCAAAATCAATTTTATCCAAAGCTTCTTTAGCAGTGATTGCAGTGTTATTAGTTTTAGGACCAACTAATTTAACAATCAAATCCTCTAAGCCTTGATTATTAATTTTTGTTAACACATCAGCTGGAAGTTGTGGTTGAGGTTCAACTGGTTCTGGAGCTGGTGGTGTTGGTTGTTGGTTATTGTCTTGATCTGGTTTTACTTCTGGATTTGGTGTCGGTTTGTTATCATTATCTTGTGGACCAGGTGCTGGAGCCGGACTTGGATTTTCACTTGGTTTTGAAGATGAACTACCACAACTAGTTGTTATTAAACTAACTCCAGTTGCAGCAGCTCCTAATGCTAATAACCCACCACCAATAATAGTGATGATTGTTTTCTTTCTTAATTTCATAGAATCCCTACTTTCTATCAATAAAAAATTGCAATGATCTTTCAATGCAAAGAATATAATGTGATTTATTAAACTAATACAATACTAAACTATTGACCATTTTGTTTAGTTTAATATTAAATATTTAAGTAAATAAAATAATTACAAATTAATTTTATAAAAAATTTGTTAGAATTGTTTTATTATTGTGGTTCCCCACAAAATTTCTTAAACACCCAAATATTACTTTGTCTTGAATATTTAGGAACATAAGTTCTAATATTATCTGGGTTTGAAATTTGTCCTTGGTGTTTTAATAATACTACACCTTGGTAATCAAGAATAGCTACTTTTGGATAACCAGTTGCTGATTCTCCGAAATAAGAATTTTTGAATAGATTTTGTTTATCTGAAATAAAGTGGAATTTTGGATATCATTTATCAAGAGTTTGGAAATCTCTTAATTGTTGATCATTATCAACATCACTGAAACAATATACTTCAACTTTATTAAAGTTTTCATCAGTTGGATTTCAATCTTTATCTCACCCAATAGCTTTATTAATTTGGTTTAATGTATTTTTTGAATATTGGCAAGTTGTTCTAAAATACATTAAGATAGTCATCTTTCCATTTTCAGCATTTTGTTTTAATGAGAGTTTGTTTCCTAATACATCTGTTGCAATCGTTGAAGGTAATTCATGAGCCACATCTGTTAATCTGTATGTACCATCTGTTTTAGGAGTGTCTTCGATAATTGGTTTAAAGATGTAATCTACACTTTGATGTTGGTTGTCGAAAAGAACTTCTTTTGGATATTCATATGTATTACGTTTGAATCCAAATCCACCTGCTTCATTACTTGATACTTGGATTTTGTATTTACCATTTGCAGGTAATTTAAGATTAATAACACCATCTGTTTCATTGTCAGTAGTGTCTGTAATGTTTTGTCTTAATCTTTCTCCAGTTTGAGTGTTGTAAACATTGAAGTACGGTTCTTCATCTTTGAATGTAAATCCTGAAGATCTTTTAACATTAACTTTGAAATTAATTAGATTAGTTGGATCGATTGGACCAGGAGTAGGAACTACTGGAGTTGGTGGAACTGGTGTATCTGGAGTCACAATAGGAGGAACTACTACTTGTTTTGGTTTAACTTTTAAAGATACACTAGCTTTTTTAGTTACACCATCACTAGTTACTGATACCTGTAATGTTTTGTTATCATATTCGGCTTTAGCTGGAATGTGAATTGTTGAACCTTTATCTACAATTTCATTATTTGCATCAATAACTCTTCAATCATATTGTAAGTTGCTAGGAATAACATTATCTTTGAATTTAGCAACAGCAGTTGCTATAATTGTTTCATCTTCTAAGTATTGAGATTTATCTGTACTTAAATATAATGATTTGAAATTAGGTTCTTGAATGATTTCATTTGTAAATGGAGGAGTTGGTAATGGAGTAGGTACAAGTGGACCTGGAACTCTAACAAAGTCAATTCTAGCAGCTGGTCATCATGTACGTCTGTAGTCATCTTTGTTAGGACCAATATAACTAATATCACCTTTATCTTCTGCTAATTTATCATCTAAATTAACACCTTCTCAAATAAAGTTTTCAGGAAGTTTAACGTCTCTATATGTTTGTGCAGTGTTAAGAACATATAAATCTAATCAGTTTGATTTATCTCCATAACGAGGATCATCTTTATAAGCACCTAAGCCTTGGAAGTTAGGAGCTGTTCCAATCATTACTTTATATGGAACCTTTTTGAATGTTCCTCCGTAAATTCCTTTACCTTTCAAAACTATTGTTCCTCTTCCGATGATTTCGTTATCATCAGAGTTGTAAATTTTATCATTAAGTACTTCTTGTTCATATAGTACATCATAGTCATTTGCACTTAATGTTTTTGATCCGATTGTAACACTAGTTGGTCTTGGAATATTTGGATAATCTCCAAAACGGTAACTTGGTTTATCTAGTTTAACTTCTGCATATTTTAAATCATTAATTTCTGAGATGTTTTCAATTTTTTGTTCTGAAGTGAATGCTTTAATTCTAGCAGCTGCACCTCTTGAATTCATCATTGCATTTTCTCATCTGTTGTTGTTTCAAATAAATGTCATGTTATCATCTGATTTATCATTTGAATACAATAAATGAACATCATTAGTTGGGTTAGAAACTTCTACAACAATACTGAAGTTCCCATCAAAGTCTAATTCAATTGGATCATCTAATTTAATTGTTGTATATCCAGGATAATCAGCATGAGTTTTAACGGTTTGAATTAATGTTCCTTTAGTTGGATCATTTTCTAAACTATTTGCTTTGTTAAAATCAGCGTTAACATTTTTATAAATCTTTGCTGTAATATCAACGTTTCTTCCTTCAAAACCAACATTGATTCCTTCTAAGAATTCTTTACGGTCATAGTTGGCTTTCTTAACTGGGAAGATAACTGATGCTTGAGTTGTTCCAACATCTCCAGTCAATGTACCATCAGCAGGATTTGCATCATAATAGTAATTGTTTTGGTATTTTCCATTAGTACTAGTATAGTCTAAACCAGTAATGTCAAAGATTTCTGAGTCATAACTCATATAGAAATAACCATTAAAATTATCTCTTTCTCCTCATGAGTTTTTAATGATTCATCCACCATTCATTGTTGATTCTTTACCTCTATAGTTAGTTTTAGGAATATTATCATCTCAACCAACAATTGTAACTGCATGTCCTGCATCATTTGCACCTTTGTAGTTAGTATTAGTGTAATCAAATGTTCCCATTGCACTATAACTACAAGTTACTGCACCATATTTAGCAACTAAATATTTGATTTGTTTAACAGTGTTTTCTCATC
>JAHHTF010000029.1 GCA_020024775.1 Ureaplasma sp.
CTTATGATGAACTAAAAGATTGAGTTCAAAACAATCTATGCGATTGATACAACCAGAGATTTAAAAAATCAAGACCCGCTAAATCTAATTTCAAATTCATTGATCCAATCACAGTTAAAAATAAATTTGTTTATTCAAGTGTAACAAGAAGATGCAGTCATGGAATAATTAAATTTGAAAACAATTACTACTATCCGGTAGATTCAGATGGAGTTAGATTAACTAACATCATGCAGAAAGTAATTGTTTATAGAAACATGTTAACTGATGAAATATTTACAAAGTTTAGATCAGAACAAATCAACCTAATTCAGTGTTCCAAAGATGATATGATTTTTGTGGAATCTGAAATACAACTAGAGAATTATTATTTGAGAAATAAAATTGATGTTTTACAAAAAGAAAAACTAACTCTTGAAAAAGCTTTGCAAGCGATCAAAAGTTAGCACTAAACATAATTTAATTATATAATATTTTTTAGTATTTCGTGTGTTCATTTTGAACGAAATTTAACAAATAAATTTCATTTTGTTAATATTTATATATCGATAAGACAATATTATCTATATATAAAAAATAAGAGAAACTAATTCTCTTATTCTATTTTATTACTATCATGCTATGAGCTTCAATTCACTTTCTTATTTCTTCTTTATTTTTTTCTAGATTACATTCTTCTGTTCTTTGCATATTTTCTACAAACTTTTCTAAAAGATCTTCATGTTTTTTATTTTCTTGATCAGAACTTTTAGTTCATTTAAAATCATATCCAAAGTAATGTAAGATTATTACAAGAAATGATAACGAAACTCTTTTATTACCATTCCTGAACATATGAAACATTAAAAATTTCACAAATAGTTCTGTAATAAATTCGAAAAAATATTTATGTTCTTTATATAAAAAGATATTGATAGTTGATGATAGTGCAGATTCAATCTTTTCTCTAGTTTCATAATTTTCTTCAATTGGACTTAATGATAATTCACCTGCAATATTTATTGATTCATTTAATAAGAACAATAAATCCTCTTTTAGATTTAAATCTAAATCAATAATACATGATTCTAGTTCAACAGGAACTAATTCATTATTATCAAGTTTAATGAATAGTGATTTATTTTGAATTACAAAATCACTATTGTTATGTCTTTCGAAAAGAAAATCAGGATCATCATCCTGAAAGTGAAAAAATCTTATCTTCTTTTGCTTCATTTTATTTTTTAGCTAATGCAATAAATGTTTTTCTGATTTCTTCGATATCGTCTCTATCATAGAAAGCAGCTCTAGCAATTTTAGTAAGTTCTTCTGGTGTTAGTTTTGGTAATTCAGTTGATGTTTTAATAAATGGATATTTATTTTTCATTGTTTTGCCTCCTTCTTTGATAATTATTAAAATTATACAAAAAAATATTAAAAATTGTTTTAATTTTGTCAGTACTCATTTTTATTTTATTTTTTCATGATAATCTTAATATCGATATCTCATTATTTATTTTGAAACAAAACTACTTACAGGTTATATTCCTATAAGTAGTTTGATTAAAAATATTAAAAGCTACTTGCCTAGCCTTAGTTTGAGTATGAGTTTTCAGGTCTTGGTTGACTGTTATATGAATTAGCTGATTGATTTGCTCCTTCATCACCAGCAAAAACAAGTCCTAAAATACCACCAACTAATGGAATTAATATTGCAAATACTGCTGCACAAATTCTGATAGCATTGTTGCTTTCTTTGTAATTTTTATAAGTTGCAGTTTTAACACATAAAATGATTGAACATACTAGTCCTGGGATAACAAATAAAAATCATCCAAAAATAGTTCATCAAGACATTGTTTTAATATATTTTAATTCTTTAGATCTATCCATTGCTTTCTCCTTATTTATATTTTTACCTATTTATTATATACAACTTTATCAAAAAAAGACAATGTAATATTTATATTTGACAAAATAAGGGTAATTTTGTTGTTTTTTTATCTGAAATGACTATTTTTGTAATTCATGAATGTTTGAATTGCTGTGAACATTTTGTGTTCTTTTTATTTCATTTAGAATTCTTTGAATATTTTCTGCAGTTCCATTCATTTCTTTTCTTGCAAATACAATTCCAAGAATTCCACCAACTAATGTAATAAACAAGACAATAGCGGTTCCACCAATTCTAATCCCTTCATTTTCAACACTATTTTGTTTGATTAATTCTTCGTCAACTTTATCCATAAATTCTTCTTTAAATTAAACTTATAAATTATATCTCTCAAACAAAAAAACATCGTGACATTATTTTTGTATCAAAAACATATAAAAAGAACTCAGATTTCTCTGAATTCTTAATAATTATTGTTTTGATCTTAATATATGAGTGTATGTGTTTTCTTTAGTTAGTTTATCAAGGATTTGATTAATGATACTGAATTTAGCATTCATTCTTGAATAGTTATTAAATAACATTCCGATATTATAACAACTACCGCGTTTAGCATCAGTGACTGTTCCATTTGAATCTAAGATAGGATCTTTGAATTCACCAGAATAATTAATTCCAATTGGTTCAAATCTGGAATTAATTAATAATGAACCTGATGAACCATTTAACATAATATCTTTGAAATCATGGCCACCCATGTTTGAATATGTGATAATTGATTGTTGTAAAACTTTTTGGATTTGCATACCATGAGGATTATATTTTAAGTTTTCTTCAGCAGTCATTGATGGCATTTGGAAGTTATTATAATCTTTGTATCAATCGACTAAACCTCTGTAAGTATTAAACTTCACATTATCAGCTTCATTGTATGTTGTTCAGTATGATTGAACATTACCCATGAAATCATCTGTTAGATGTCTTGGTTGAGAAGAGATTTTACCACTATTAGATTTTAATTGACATCAACCACCTAATGGGAATCCTCCTGCAAAGATTGTCGAGTTAGCACTAGGAATTGCTGCTTGGTTATCTCTTTTACCTAATCCCATGTATCATTCATCTTCTTTGTTTTGATCAATTGCTTCTTTTAGTGTTGGAAACAATTTATATGCGTCTTCTTTTTTAAAAGCTATTTTAGTAACAGCAAAATCTCCACCACCATTAGAGATTGTTCCAGTATAACAACCATTATATACTTCTCTTTGTTCTAAATCATTTGGATTGATGGGATCAAAAGGAGAACCATATGTTGAATTGTTTTGTTTGATTGTTCAAGTTCCTTCTGTTTTTAATTCAGGAGTGTATCAAACAGATTTTTGCACTGCATTTGTATTTGTAATATTAGTAGGAACTGATCCTTTTGTAACCCCATTACTATTTAAAGCCTCATCAGGGTTATCAGTACTTTTTAATGAAACACTAGCTGCATAATTAAAATTAGGTTGTCTACTTTGAATTTCTTGGTATCTTGAATATGTTTTATCAGATGGTGTGATGGTTACAATTTTATCTGTAATACTACTTGGAACATCTGAACCAACTTTTTTTGTTGCTTTAAAACCACCATCTCAATGTTTATCATAAGATTTATTCACAGGATAACCAACATTTAATCCATTTCAAATACTGTATCCAGCTTGTTTTCTATCTTTATTAAAAGCATCAGATAAGTCTAAAACATGAAGATTAGTTCCGACTAATAATTCAATATATCCCTGAGCTTCTAGTTCAGGATTTATTACTCTATCAAATACTCAACAAGTTCCTATCATGGTTCTTGCTTGAATTGACATTAAATCTTGTGAATGTGAAGACATTCCAGTATTTGCTTTAGATACATAAAAGCTAGGTCATGAAATAGAGAAACTTCTATCATAAATGTATTTAAAGAAATCATAATCACATTTAAGTGCACTAGTATTATCTTTAGTTATTTCATATAGATATTTATGATCTTTTGTTGTAATTAGAATATTGATATAAGCTTTTTCTCTTTGGTTAGTTGAATTTTCTTTTAATTTGCCATCTTCGAAATTAGCTTGAATATTTTGAATTACTTCATTTTGCAAATTAAAGATTTCAGCAATTCCATTGTAATCTAAATAATATAATAATTGAGATAAATTAGAAGGAAGAAATCCAAATTGGTTTAATGTAATAATTTCATTTAAATCAACTGTTTTTGAAATTACTCCCATAGTATCAGAAACTGTATAGTTAGGTAGATACTTTTGAGTCATATCACCAACTGCTTCTAATTGGCTTGGAGCACATTTCATTAATTCATGTAATGTTTCTTCATGAGTTAATTCATTAAGATTTTTATTGTATGTATACTCACCTGAGATTCCAACTTCTTTGTTTAGTTCAAAGAATGTTTGTTGCATCTTTTGGTTATAGATGTTATACATAAAATCAGCTTGTTCTTCAAAACCTCTACCTCTTCAATCATAACTATTTAAAGATACATACATTTGATCAACTGCATCTTTAAACATCTTGGAATTAGCAATGATTTCTAAAGGTGATTTAGCTTGTTTAATGGTTGCTAAATTAATTGAATGCATTGTTCCATCACCTGATGGTTGAACAATAGGCGGTTCAACTGGATCTGGTATGGGTGGAGGAGTAGGTCCTGGTTGAGGTTCAACTGGATCTGGTTTTGGAGGAACAGGTTCTGGTTGTGGTTGAGGACTACTAACTTTAATTCCAGATTTTATTGGTTTATTGTATGTAAAGATATTGTTTTGAATAACAAAAGGATTGTTTACTACATCACTAGAAATTTCAATTGGTAATTTTGCTGATAATTCAAAACTAGGTTTGTATGCAACATAATTATCAATTAAATCCTGTTGTTTATTCAATCTAACCTTAGATACTTTAATTCGATTAGTAGTAATCACATTCAAAGTACTTAAATCATTATAAATTTTTTCTTCAACCTTAAGTACTTGAAATTCATTCATTAACTCTGGGATTGAGTTTAATAAGATATCTGAAAAAACTTGAATATCTTTATTTTCTAAAACAATTTTAGTTTGTCCAGGAGTTGGAATAACTGGTTCTTCTGGTTGAGTTGATTCTGATGAATTATTAGAACATGATACTACAAAAGGTGCTACCAATGATGGAGCAGCAAGTACTGAAAATACAGAGATTAATATTTTTTTAGTTTTGGATTTCATAATTTATCCTTTCAGTTTTTTTATTTGGTCTTAATTACTTTTTTATTATTTTATCATGATAAATATTTATAATATTTTATTTGAATAATATCCATGATTACTATTAAAATATAATCTGAATATTTTATATAATTATAACATTGTCAAAAACCAAAATTACATAACAATAATTATTTGATAACTCGAAAACCTTGGAGACTAAAACCATGATTATACAAAATCCAAAATATGTATTTAATAAACTTTATACAGGTAGTTATATAAAAGATAAAATTGCTCATGAAACTAAGAACTTCTTAGTAGATGATGATGGCAATAGATACATTTATTTAAATGAAGATGGAAACATTGATCCAAAGAAAGCTAAAACATTAGAATATGTTATCCATGTAATGAATGCATCTAATTACAAAAAAGGATACTTTGAAATCGTAGGTATTTCTAAAATCTATCATGGAGTTAATGAAAGTATCACAACTCAACCTATTTTCAAAAAACATAAGTTCAATGAAATCTTTGATAATTTCTATGATGATCATAACTTTGCTTTAACATTTAAATGTGAATCTTTATATTTACCTAAAGTTGATAAACACATCTATATTACATTTGCAAATAAAGAAGCATTAGCAAACCATAAAATAGATAACAATACTTTAGAAATGAATCTAGCAAGTAGATGAAGACAAAGTTTAAGATTATATGCTAAGAATGGTGATGATAAACCGATTGAACAACTAATTCATAAAATCGATACTTGATTTCATAAACAAACAGATGATAATAGTTTATTTGATCAATATGAATCTGAAATGCCCTTCTGTTTAATTTCAGGAAGAGTTTCATTAGAATTATCAACAAGTAATCTGATTGCATATTTCTTTAATAGAGATAAACAATTAGCTAATAGATTTATTTCAGAATTCTTGAAAATCAAATTAGATAAAGATGAATCTATCAACAAGATTGAAAGAGAATTCAAAAACATTGATTTATTTATTACAACTAATAAAAGAACCATTGTGATTGAAAACAAGATTGATTCTAATATCAATGGTGTTAAATCAGCTAATTATAATCAATTATCTAAATACTATGAATTTGTTGAAGATTCATATAAAGGATTAGTTCATCATTATTTTATATTATTACCAGAATACAATAATATCTCTAAAGATCAAATTAATAGTTGTTTACATGGTAATAAATATATTATTAAAACCTATAAAAAACTATATTATGAACTTATTAGAGATTATGAATATTGTCCTAATAATACTAAAGCTAATGATTATCAAAAATTCTTATTTAATGAATTTAAACAAAACATTAGATTCTTAACTTTAACTCAAGCAGCTAAAGAACAAGATATAGCTTATATGAGAATTAAACAAAAGTTAGAAGAGTTGAAATAATGTGATTAGAAAAACTAGCATCACAACATGCTAGTTTTTTGCTTTTGTAACAATTAATGATTATTGAATATACAACTTATTTTTTTCTTATATGATCCAATGGAAGTTGTCGACTATTCTTTCAAGCTCTTCATCCATCTATAGCTTGATATCCTTTAACAATACATCCGGCAAAAGATGGACTATTCACTTTTATATCTTTGGTTAATATCAAATTAGAACCATTAGAAGATAGGAATTCTTTGTTTTGCTCTCTTCACTTAAGAATATTGGAATAACTATCTTCTTCTTTTTTAGACTTGAATTGAATATCAGTAAATGGACTATTTGAAATTATTGAATCTTTTAATAAGAAGAATTCACCTTCTCTTGAAAGTATCAATTTTCCACCTAAAAAACTATAGACATCTTCTGGTATAGAATCTTTATTTTTATTATCAAGATTAATTCCATTGAAAACCAACAATTTATCAATGATAACAATGTATTCTTCAATTATGATTTCTTCTTTTGATGTTACTCTTGGTTCATTATTTCGATAATCTTTGTTTGCACAACCAAATGAATCTGAATTAGATACTTTTTGAATATAATAATATTCTAAATAATCAATATATGTTCTTGAAAATGATTCTTTGTGTGCAAAAGCAATGACATCATCAAATTCTTTTTTGTCATCTAATACGTGTTGGTAAATTCTGTTAGATATGTCATTAGTTTGCCCAACATAAATATGATTATTTCCAAATTCGGGTGTTTAAGAAATTTTGTGGGGAACCACAATAATAAAACAATTCTAACAA
>JAHHTF010000003.1 GCA_020024775.1 Ureaplasma sp.
AAAAACATATCCTTTCTTAGTTTGACTGTTGTCCACTATTAGGGGATATGTTTATGTTTCTGATGAATTATATTAACAACATACTTCTTGATAATATCTATATTGTTGTTTGTATAACTCTTCTTCGTGTTCTTCAATCTCAATTAAAATACTATCATATTTTTCATTATCTACTTTTTCAGCTGCAAGGATTTCATCTGCTTGAGCATATAATTCATTAATTTTATGAGAAATACTTAACATTTCTTCATATCTTTCTTTATTGATTAATGAGTTGTTTAGTAGTTTTAATTGTTTCTTTAATTGTTTTTGAAGTTTTTTAATATCACTTAATAATTCAACATTTTGAGTTTCATAATACTCTTTGTAAAGTTGTTCTATTGCACGATCTAATTCATGAACTTTAGATTGATAAATTTCTCAGTTAGAAGCTTTGATGTAGAAATCTTTGTTTTCAATTAAATCTAATTGTTCTAAAGTTCCTTGTTCAATAACACCTTTTTCAGAAATAACAAGACCACGTTTTTTAGCAATAGCTTTATTGATTTGGTACATTGTTAATCCTAATAACACAACTAATACATATGTTGGTAAAGATACACATAAGAATAAGAAGTATACTTCTTTACCTGGGTATAGTTCTGGAGCTGCAGGTAGATATGTTGCTACTGCTGCGAATAGAGTTGTACATAATGCTAAGATAGCAAAAATCATTTGAAGTACAATTGATTTCAATTTGAATTGACGAACAATTTTCTTTGCAGTGAATGCGAATCTCATGTAAGAGATTAAGAAGATTGTATATCCAACGAAATATGTTGAGATTTGCATAATTACGTTACTAATGAATGCAATGTTTGTTTCTGAAGCTGGAGTACCATTAGCTACAACTTCAAATCCTGTAATTTTTTGAATATCTAATAGTGCTTTATCAATTTGTGCATCAGATGCATTTGTTACAAATCCATGAGTTGCATCATAGTGTCCTAAATTATTCAATACAGTTTGAACCTGTGCTAACTTGGTACTATCTAGACCAGCAAAGTTAGTATTCGTTGTTGCTGATATTGGAGTTAAAACATCTGCAAATGTTTTTCCTGCATATGAATCTAACGATTGATAACTGTAAGTAAAGATTGCAAAGATTCCAACAATCATAACAATATTAAATAAAGTTACCATTAATGGAGCGCCAGTTTTTGTTTTATAAGTCATTACTTTACTGAAATGAGCTTTTTCCATTCCATAACATAAACCAGTAGATAAGTTTGATGTTCAAACTGAGATTTCAGCAAACACCCCAAATCCTATAAAGAAACTAAGTGCTTGTATTCCTTTTTTAAAACTTTCTGATGGTTGTGAAACACTAATTTTATTTAGAATTACACTTCCATCTAAAGGGTTTAATATTTGTTGATCTTTTGGACCATACACAAATTGATTTAATAATGCTTCAGCAGCTAATGCACCATGTTGATGTTCAATTTGACTAAATGCATCAGCTAATGTTTTAAAGTGTTGTTCTGCACCATTAATATTAACAGTTACACCTTCTACGGACATTGTGAACATCATAGATTGAACAAGTCCACCAGTAAATGATAATGTAGAAGTTGGAACAGTCATTGAAATAGTAATTGAACCAACAATTGCACAAATCAATGCTAAAGCAACAACGATAGACATTGCTCTTGGATACATCTTAGATGGGTTTTTCATTCTGTTAGCAGCTACTGCACTAACTTCAACACCATGTAATGAGAACATGAAAGCCATGAATGATGCCATAACAGTTGATGATGCAAATCTTTTATTTAACGTATATGATGAACCCATATTAGTTAAATCGAAGTGATGTGATTTTATGAAAGATATTCCTATTAGTGATAATGGGTCTTTCATAGTTGCAATTGTATAAATTGAAAATGCTGTAACAATTAAGAATGGAGTTAGAATCCCTAACGTAAATCCTAATTGTCCTAATTTATGAACATTCTTTTGACCAAGTAAACTTAAAGCCATAATACCAATTAATAAAACCATTCCAATAGCAAATACTGTTGATCTGTTATAATCTGGCGAATAGTTTACATTTGTTGCTTGGTTTAAAGTAGTTCCTAGTTTTAATGAATTAATGAAGTTATATCCTTCCGTTCCTGCAAACGAGAATCCGAAGGAGGTTAAAACGAAGAAGATCATTGCTACGAACCCAAGACTTACTTGGAATTGTAACCAGTTAACCAAGAATCCTCATCTTGGACCAATCATTCTTCTAACTCATGTGAAAATACCACCATGAGTTCATCCACGAACTGTTGCCATTTCAGCAGCAGCCATAGCAAGAGGTAAGAATCAACATAAAGCAGTTATAAAAGCAAAGATAATAGCCACTCATCCCGCTGTTGATAAAGAAGGGAACGTATAGAAAGCTACGATAGCACTTGCAGTTACAACCACAAAACCCATTAATGAAAGTTTTTGATTCTTTTTTAATCTCTTTTTAATAAGTGCTTCTCTGTTTAATGTGTCCATTTTTGCCTCTTTTTATTTTTGAAATATTATTAACTTCTTACAGGTAGAATAATTTGATTAAAAGATGAATTACTTAAATCAAATAAAATAATAGGTTTATCACTTGAAGAAATTCCAATCTTTAATTCTTCTCCTGGGAATAATTTTAAAATCGATAATAAATAATTTGCATTAAGTTTAAAACTTACTTCTTTATTATCTAAATTTTTAATTTTGATCTTTTCAGTAAAATAACCTGATTCAACACAATTTGTTTCGATTTCTAAAACATCTTGTCTTACATCTAATTTTATAATTGGCATTTTTTCTGAAGTTAAAATTGTTTTTGCTCTATCAATAGAGTTATAGAATTCATTTTTATTGATTTCGAAATTGAGGACTGTCTCCATTTCGAATAATCTTGATGTTCTAGGAAAATTACCTGATAATAATTTAATACTTAATTTTTGAGTTTCGGAAGAGATTAATAGTTCACTTTCTTTTTTAGCAATTGTTATGAAATCATTTTCATTATTATCTAATGAAAGTAAGTGATACATCTTTTCATATGTTTTAGAATAAATAACAAATTCTTCTGTTAAGTTTGAGAAATTTAATTGAGAAACCAACCTCGATACTTTAAACGAATCTGTTGCTACTGTAATCAATTCATTATTATCTGAGAATTCAAAATTTACACCATTAATTGGTTTTATTTGATCAGTATTTAAAGAACAACTAGGAGCTACTCTATCTCTAATTTCTTTTAATATTTTTAATTGAACATCAAATTTTGTATTAATGTTGCATTCAAAGTTAAAGATAGGATATTCATTTTCATCATAAATATTAAGATTACATTCTAATTTATCATTCTTAATAGTTATGTTTTTATTTAATGTTTTAATAATCTGTATTTCATCTGATTCAATTTTAGAAATTAAATTATTTAATTGTTTGAATTTAAGTAAAAAACTAAATTCTTCATCAATTTCATATGAATCTTTTAAAGTGAATTTTGCATTAATGTAAAAGTTAGAACAAATGAAATTAATTTGTTCTTTCTTTACTTCAATTAATAAAAAACTAAAAATAGGATTGTTTAAATTATCCGTAACTATTTCATTACAGTAATTTAAGTATTTCATAAATCTTCTTTTATTAATTGTTAACATCATAATAAATGATATTGTATCATAAAAATTATGTTTTTAATCTATCATCAAATTCTCATTAAAAAGCTAAAAATTGTCTCTATATAAATTAGATTATTATTAAATTAGTATTTTATTTAATTAATATTATTATTAGTTGCTAAATATGTTGAAAAGTTTATTATATATTTATTTATAAATATATTTTCTTTTAAAAGTGTTGAAAAGTAATATAATATAAACTATGAAATTAATTATAGGATTAGGAAATCCAGGTAAACAATACGATTGAACAAGACATAACATAGGTTTTGAATTCATAGATTACCTATGTACTAATAAAAAAATAGATTTGAATGAAAGTAAATTCGAAGGTTTATTTGCTAAAGTTAAAATGTTTGATGAAACAGTGATTATAGCTAAACCAATGACTTTTATGAATTTATCAGGTAATTTCATTCGTAAGATTATGGATTATTACAAAATAAGCATTCAAGATATCTTAATAATTTATGATGATATATCTTTGGATTGCGGTACAATCAAAGTCAGAGAAAAAGGATCTGCTGGCGGACACAACGGAATAAAAAGTATTATTCAAAATTTAGGAAATGAATATTTCAATAGAATTAAAATTGGAGTAGGTCAACCTACAAAAGAATTGAAAGATTATGTTTTGTCTAAATTTTCTTTCGAAGATAAAATGAAGGTTGTTTCTAAATTTTCAGATATTTTATTTTTAGTTGAATATTTTATAAAAAATGAATTTCAAAAAGGAATGAGTTTAGTTAATGCAAAAAAATAAAAAAGCCAAAAAAGTTTTATTATCAGAAGTTATTGATAAATTAGGATTTTCAATTATTTCAAAATCAGAAACATTTGAAACAGATTCAATTACTTGTCCAAATATCAACAGAGCAGGTATTGAATTAGCTGGTTTCAAAATTTTTGATCAAATATGAGACCCAGTTTATTTAGGTAAAAAAGAATGATTGTTTTTACATCAATTTACTGAAGATGAAATAATCAAAAAATTAGAACATATTCTTGAAATGAAATCTCCATTGATAATTCTAAATTCTTGTTTTTTGGAAAACGAAAAAGTTAAAGAGTTATTTTTAAACTCTAAAAAGAATGTTGTTACTTCTAATAAAACATTAAAAGAATTCAACAGAGAATATTTGAATATAGTTTTAGAAGCAATCAGTCCTAGAAAGAAAATCCATGGATGTTTATGTAATATTTTTGGTGTAGGTACATTATTGATTGGAGAATCAGGTGTAGGAAAATCAGAGGTAGTTGTTGAACTTATTAAAAAAGGTCACATCTTTGTAGCAGATGATTGTGTTGAAATTAGTAAGATTGGTAACTTGATTTATGGAGAAGCATCTGAATTAAATAAAGACTTTATTGAAATTAGAGGTTTAGGTATTCTTTCTTTTTCAAGAACATTTGGAATTGAAAGAATGATCAATAAAACCCAAATTGAAGTTGTTATTGAATTAGTTAAAGATGAAAATAATGTGAGTATAGAAAGAATTGGAAGTACCAACAGATATTACAATTTATTAGATAAAGAAATTTTATTTTTCCAAATACCAGTTAGTATTGCTCGTAATCTTGGTGAAATTATTGAAACTGCAATCACTAAATATAAATTAAATTTAACAGGATATGATTCAACTAAGTTATTTTTAGATAAAATAAATAAGACGAAATAAATAAGAAAGGATAATGAATAAAGTATGCAACAAACTTTACATGCAGCTGGTGTAGCTTTTAGTATTGCTGACTTACAAGTTTATTGATATGGTATCTTTACAGCATTAGGTTACTTAATTGCTATTGGTGTATATCTTTTAACTTTACATTTTAGATATAAAGTAAGTGTTGAACCAGGGTTCTATTTTGTATTTCTAGCTATTCCAGTTATTTTATTAGGAGCTAGAGTTTGATCATATATTATTGGTGATGCCACCGATATAAGACAATTTTTTAATTTTAGGAACGGTGGGTTAGCTGTTCAAGGTGGTGTTGTATTTGGTGCTATTGCTGGTATCATATTTTTCCCACTAATATTAATGAAAAAAAGTTTCCACAAAAGAATTGTTGAAAATGGAAATGTTTATATTGTAAAACCAAGTGTTTGAATTTATGCAGATGCTATTATTCCAACTATTTTACTTGGACAAGCTATTGGTAGATGAGGTAACTTCTTTAATGGGGAAATCTTCGGAGCAGAAGCATCTCCAGAATCATTAGCTTGATTAAAAACATTAATGCCTGGTGTTTATAATGGAATGCAATGTCATCAAATTTCAAGTACAGTTCAATTAGATCCATCATTAACTGAAGGTGCATATTATCAACCATTATTCTTATATGAATCATTCTTGAATATCATGTTATTTATTTCAACATACTTAGTTCTAGCATCATTTAGACAAGTAAAAATTGGTGTTTTAAGTGGTACATATTTCTTAGGTTATGGAATAATACGGATGGCCACAGAAACACTTAGAAACCACTCATTTAAATTTACTAACACATATGTAATGAACGGTTTATTATTAGCAGTTGGTATTTTATTAATTGTTTATTGTCAATTTGTAAGTCCATTATTAAGACCTTACAAGGTTTGAACATTCTTAGGTCACTATATGTTTAAACCAGATGAAAGAAGACAAATGAAAACAAATGGTAAATGAAATACTAAGTTTATGCAACACTATATTAAACAAGGTTCAGAAAATCTTTATTACGATTGGAGATAATATAAAATATGAAAAAATATGACTTACTAATTGTAGGTGCTGGTCCTGCAGGATTAACAGCTGCAATCTATGCTAAAAGAAGTAATCTTAATACAATAGTAGTAGAAAAGAATGTGCCAGGTGGTAAAGTTGTTACAACAGCAACAGTTGAAAACTATCCAGGGTATTCTGAAATTGCTGGTCCAGATTTAGCTTTTAGTTTTTATGATCAATGTACTAAACTAGGTGTTGATTTTGAATACTCAGAAGTTATTAATATAAACACCATTGATAATGATTATAAAGAAGTTGAATTATCTTCTGGAGAAAAAATAATTGCAAAAGCGGTTGTTATTGCAACCGGAATGATTAATAGAAAATTAGGTATTCCTAATGAAGAAAAATTCTTCAATAAAGGAATCAGTTATTGTGCTATTTGTGATGGAAGTTTATTCAAAAATAAAAGAGTAGCAGTTATTGGTTCTGGTAGAAGTGCAGTAGAAGAATCTATCTTCTTATCAGATATTGTTTCTGAAGTTCATTTGATTTCAAACAAACCAGAATTTAAAGCAGATAAAATGATTGTTGATAAATTAGCAACAATTCCAAATATCAAAACATACATGAACACTGCAACACTTTCTTTTAATGGTAAAGATAAATTAGAAAGTGTGAGTTTTGAAAAAATTGATTCTAAAGAAAAGTTTGATTTAGAACTAGAAGGTGCTTTTATTTTCATCGGTTTCTTACCATTAGCACCAACTATTAATAAAGAATCAATCTTAGATTCTGAAACAAGATTTATTAGACCTAATGAAAAAATGGAAACAAAAATCCATGGAATCTTTTCAGCAGGTGATATTAACACTAAATCATATCGTCAAATTTCTACAGCTATCTCTGATGGAACTGTAGCTGCACTTAGTGCACTTGAATACATCTCATTCATCCAATGAAAATAAATAATAATTATAGTTTTAGTGGAGAAGTCAAAAAAGAGATTTGTCTAAATTATTTTGAAAGAATAGAAAATCAAAAAGGAAATGATTTTCTATTTTTGGCTTTCTTATTGAATATAGCTGAATATAATTTGTTAGATGAATCACTTGAATTCTTAACTCAAAATACGGATGTAATTAAATTATTTAAAGTTAAATTCAAAGATAAATTAACTATTTATAAATCAAACCAAAAGAGTTTGAAATACAATACTACGAAATATAAAGTAGCTTTATCTTTAAAAAAACTATCTAATCTAAAAGAAATATTTTTAAATTCAGAAATCAAATTAGATTTCAAAAATAATGATTCTCAAAAACAATTTATAACAGGGTTATTTCTATCAACAGGAAGTATCAATAATCCATCCAAATCTTATCACCTAGAGATTCGAATAATTAATAATAAATTAATTGAATATGTAGAAAAAATCCTATCAGATTACATGATCAATTTCTCTCATATTATTTATAGAAACAAATATGTTTTCTATATCAAAAGATCAGAATCTATTTCAGATTTTCTTAAAATATTAGGTGCAGACCAAAATATGTATTTATTAGAAGATTACAGAATAGAAAAAGATTTTCACAACTCTTTGCAACGTTTGAATAATTTAGAAGTTTCTAACATCAAAAAACAAATTGTTGCTAATCAAAAAATAATTAATATAATAAAAAATATCCAAGATAAAAAGGAATTCTTAGGATTAAGTCAAAACATTAAATGATACTGTCAACTAAGAGTTGAATATGAAGATATTTCTTTAAGTGATATGGTTAATTTATTAGAACAAAGATATAATATTAAAGTTTCAAAAAGTTGATTAAATCACACTAATAATAAATTGATTAAAATTTTTGAAAAATATAATTAGAGGTATTTATAAATGATGCAATATAAATTTTGAAAATGTAAATCAGAAAACCCTAAAGGTACGATTTTATTTGTTCATGGATATGCAGCAACTTCATTTTATTTTGATGATGCAGCAAGATTATTAACGAATGATTTTGATTATTATGCAGTTGAATTACCTGGAATGGGAGTTAACCCAGATTTAACAAAAGAGTTATCTCCAATTTCTTATGCAAAACAAATCATAGAATGATTAGAAGAAATGAAAATTGATAATCTATATTTAATCGGACATAGTATGGGAGGTGGAATTGTTAACATGGTAGCATCTATGGCTCCACACTTGTTCAAAAAAATGATTTCAATCTGTCCTATGAATAGTTCAATTCATATTAAATTATTGAATGCACTAAAGGTTACTCCAACCTTAAATACAAAGGTTGCTTTTAGAGTTCAAAAATATATTTATCATGATTACAAAACTAGATATGCTTTAAAAGATAAAGATCCATTGATAAAGACTATTTTAGAATATCAACGTATGATTAGAAAGAATACTAAAAAGTTGTTCTCTAACATGTCTAGTCCAAAAAATATGAAACTATTGAAAGAAGCAGAACAAAAGGTAAGTATTCCTTCACTATTAATTACTGCTGATAATGATAGATTGATTCATAACAAATCAGCTGCTAAAAGAATATTAAAAAATAAAAATTTCTCTTATTATAATTTTTCAAATTGTGGACATGTTCCATTCGAAGAAAAAACAGAAGAAACAGTAAAAGTTATTAAAGATTTTATTGAAAAATAAAAATGCTATTTGGTACTATTGTTGGAATTGTGATGATATTTTTAATGATAACATTCTTAGGATTAGGGGTAATTCTAAGAATTTATTGTTATAACAAGTTATGATTAAAAATAGTAAAAATTATCATCGGTGTATTTGGATTAATATATTTTATTATCTTCAGATACATTGATAGCATTCAAAGTTTAATCGATTCTCAACATTCATTAGAATATATTGATAGGTATCAAAAATCAATTCTATGAGCAAAAGTATTATTATTAGATTTGTGCCCATTTATGTATGTTGCATTAATGCTTATGTTTATCTTTGATTATAAAAATAAGATTACTAGTTATTTTGCACTATGAGCATTTATCGGAGCTGTAGTTACTATTTTTGGAGGAGTATGAGATAAACAATTAGGTACTAACGAAACAGTTATTAAATACATCTTTGTTGGATCAGATGAAGGTAAATTGTATTTCTTCATTCATGCAATGATGTTGTTATTGGGAATTACGTCTTTTGTTTACTCAAATAAATATAATTTCATTCAAACAATTTATGCTTACTTAGTTTGCATAGTTTATATGATTTATATTATTGTTGTTTCCAGAGCAATGGGAATCTTAGCTAATGTGACTGGTACAGTTGCATTTGATTGAGAGTTTGGTCAATACCATAATATTTATGATGCATTAGGTTTTAATAATTGATTAGCAACAATGTTTTTGAGTTTCTTTGTTATTTGATTATTCTTTGTTGCATTAATGACACTAAGATACTTTATATCTAAACCAACCCAAAGATATTATTTTCCTGAAAAATGATACGAAAGAAATAATAAACTAGCATCACTATCTGATAATTTATATTTCAAACAAATAAAAACCTACAACTTAATTTTTAGAATAAAGGAAACCAATGAAGAAAATAGAATTAATTAAACAAAACCATGATAATAGAAATAATCTAACAGTTGAAGAAAGAGTTAGATTACTAAAACTATTGAAACAAAACATTGTTAAATATGAGCGAGATGTTTTAGAAGGTTTAGCATTAGATTTAAACAAATCATTTAAAGAATCTTATTTAACTGAAATCAGTGAAGTATATGCTGAATTAGATTATCATATTTCAAAAGTTAAGAAATGATCTAAACCAATCAAAGTTCCAAACACCTATCAAACATTTCAAAATAAGTCTAGAATTTATTTTAAACCTAAAGGTAAGGTTTTAATAATTGTTCCATTTAACTATCCCTTCAATTTATGTTTAATGCAATTAATTGGATCAATTTCAGCAGGTAATAAAACATTAATAAAAATGTCTAATGATACTTTAAATACCAATAAAGCAATTTATAAAATCATTGATGAAACATTCAAGGATAATGAAGTATTATACATTCAAACAAATGAACTTGAAGAGTATTCAGATTTATATTTATATGAACCTAATCTGATTTTCTTTACCGGTAGTACTAGTGTTGGCAAAACAATAGAATTAGAATGTGTTAACAGAAACATTGAGTATGTTACTGAGATGGGTGGAATGTGTCCTTGTTTTGTTTATGATGTTAAAACTGATTCAATTTATAAAAGAATAGTTTGAGCTAAATTTTTAAATGCAGGTCAAACATGTGTTAGTATTAATCATATTTTCTATAACAAAAATATTCATGGATTTGTTGATAAATTAATTCAAGAAATCAAGGTTCAATATCCAAACGTAATCACATCTAAAAACATACCTAAAATCATTAATCAAAAAGCATTTGACAGATTAGTTAATATTATTGAGAATGAAAAAGATAACATTCTATTTGGTGGTAAATATGATCCCAATTCATTAATAATAGAACCAACTATAATCAAGATTAATGATGTCAATAAAATTAAAGAATATTCAGAATTATTTGGTCCTATTTTATTTGTTTATGAGTTAGAAGATAATTTCGAAGATTATATTAGATTATCAAAAACAATTGACAAAACACCATTAGCTAGTTATTTATTTTCAAATAACAAAAATATCGAACAACAATTTATAGAACATATAAATTCAGGTACTTATGCTATTAATGATGCAATCATGCAAATATGTAATCACCATCTTCCGTTTGGAGGTTTATTAACTTCAGGTAGTGGTAGATATCATGGCTATGAATCTTTTAAAACAATGAGTATTATGAAACCAGTTTTAGAGAATCCTAATAATAAAGATTTTGCTATTAGATTTATTAATAATGAATATGATTATGAAAAATCTAAGAAGTTCATTAATCTAGTTAAGAAATTTGTTAAATAAAGAAAACAAAAAAACTAAATGTAGAATATAATAATATTAAATTTCAATTAGGGGTATTTTTGTCATGCCATGATATGCTATATTATTGATTACAATTGCAGCAATAGTTGTTTTATTGGTTCTTATTATTCGTATCGTTAGGAAAAATAAAAAGAAAGCTTGAATCAAACAACAAAGAGATGAAGTGATGGAACGAGCGGAAAGTTATTATCAAAGAAAACAATGCTTCACAGCAAATGAATTTTTAGATTTCTATAACAAAACCAAACAACAAAATATAAAAATATCTTCAATAGATGGACCAGGTATTTATATATTTTCTATTGGAACTCGTCCCATATATATTGGTCAATCAATAAATGTTTTTAAAAGAGTTAATTCTCATCTAATAGGTGGTGGGAATGGTGATATATATCATGAATATAAATCAGGAGCTAACTTAAGAATACAAATAATAAAATGCCATCATGATAAATTGAATGAATTAGAAAGTTATTATATCGAAAAATGCAAAACTTGTTTATATGGTTATAATAGAAATAAAGGTATACATAGCATTTGATAATATAAAAATAGAGCGCCACTCGGTGCTCTATTATATTACTCATTAGCTTCAATTAAAATTGAGAATGTATCTGTACCAACATGCATTAAGATGCTATCTGGTAATAATGATGGTTCGTGTCCACTTAGTTTTAATTTAGTTAAAATCATTTCAGTTAACTTTTGCCCAACTTCTTGGTTTTTTAAATCATTCATGATACTAATATGTTTGATACCTTTAGTCATAAAATGATTATTGTCATCAATTTCTTTTAAAGACTTAGCTATTGCTCCTTGGATACTTAAATCTTTTGAAACACAATTTAAGTCACCATGGAATCTAATAGATACTTTAATCTTGAATGCTTTAGCAAAGAAAGCTTTTGCTCCCTTGATTCTGCCACCTTTGATTAGTTGGTCTAAACTATTAACCGTTAATGTTCCACAAACTCTTTTATATCTGTTTTCTAATCATTCATTAATTTTTGCTTCATCTAAAGTTAATGAACCATCTGCTAATTTTTCTCTTAGTTCTTGGATGATTCAATTCCCGTCAATTCCTATAGATCTTGAATTTAAAACAATAAGTTTATCTTCATATTCCTTTTGCATTGTTTTAAGAGTTGTTCAAAACCCAGACAAATCAATAGAAATAGGAAGGATTAAAATCTTTTCATATTGTTCTAATAATGAATTAATTTTATCTTGTAATAATAATTTATTAGGTTGTGCAGTTGATAGGTTACAACCAGTATCTAACTTATTATTTAATTCATCTCTTGTGATATCTACTGAATCACTGTATGTTATAAATTCTCCATCTTTTTCTTCATTGATTAAAATTGGTGTGATATAAATGTCATCATGTTCTTTATTTAATAATTCTCAGCTTGAAGCTGTGTCAAAAATAAATGCATATTGTTTTTTCATAATGGTATTATTTTATAAAAAATTGATTATTTATTAAGAAAATAATAAGTTAATTAAACAAATTATCTATTGTATCAAACAAACAATCAATATTTTTGGGTCTAAGATGGTTATTTTCATCAATTTTGTAGTTTGTTAATAGATGTTTGTATTTTAAGAAAATTTCATTGTTAACAGGAATGTTTAAATCAAATCCATCCAATAATCTTAAGCCCATCATCAGTTTTGTTTTTTGTAGATCTTCTAAATTAATTATATTGTTTTCTTTAATTGGGTTTAAAATATCTTTTGAATATTTATAGTAGTTGTCATTTTCATATCCAAATGACCCATATCCAAAAGCCATTCAATCATCGAAATTCCAATATACTAAATTGTGTTTTGATTGGTAATTATCTGATATTGATCAATTAGAAATTTCATATCTTTTGTATCCAAGTTTTTTCATCATTCTTTTTATGAATTCTAATTGTAATTCTTCATTATCAAAATCCAATTCATAATCAGATTTGGTTAAGATAGAATTTTCTTTTAATTCTAAAGCATAATAAGAAATGTGTTTGATATTATGTTCTTTAATAAAATCGAAAACATCCTTAATATCATTCAAGGACATGTTTTTATAATTGTAAATAAAATCACAACTTACATTATTAATTCCATTTTGATACAGTAAATTTATTGCATCAATTACTTGTTGTTTGTTGTGTGTTCTTTTCATATCTTTTAGGATTTCATCATTTAATGTTTGAACACCTAATGATATTCTATTTACATTATTTTGTTTGAATATCTGCACTTGTTTATCATCTATGAATTCTGGGTTGCATTCAATAGTGAACTCAGTATTCTTATTAGTAAATTGTTTTAAGAAACTGAGTAATAATTCTAGATTCTCATAACTTAAATAATTAGGTGTTCCTCCACCTAAATATATAGTGTTTAATGAACTAGGTTCTATGTTTTTGGATTCAATTTGTTCAATGGTGTTTAATACAAATTGATGCATATATGATTCATCATGAGTTTTAATTCTTTTGAAATCACAATAAGAACAGATGTTAGAACAAAAAGGAATATGAATATATAAAGATTTAGTCATTTAGAAAATCCTTTATAACAGCATATAATTCCTCATAATTTGGGTTTAAATAATCAAAGATATATTTATTAGGGAATTTGTTATTACATCATGTTAATTGCATCTTTGCTAATTTTCTAATCTTTTGTTGGATTAATTCCTTGTTTAATTCAGTGCCAAATAAAACATGGTTTAGAACCTCAGGATATCCAATTGCTTTTAAAGCTTTTAAATGAACTATAGATTCACCATATTTGTTGACCAATTCTTTAACTTCATTGGTCCAACTATTGTCTAACATTTCTAATGTTCTTTTATTTAAATACTTGTATAATTGTTCTCTATCTTTTGTAGTCATAATTACAAGAGTTTTGTATTTAGGTTTATTTCTATTAGCTATACTAGTTTTAGATGTTTTTTCTGTTTTAATTAGTGCTACGGTTCTTAATAATCTTCTTCTGTTGTTAACTGATATTTTCTCAGAATATTCTTGATCATGTTCTTTGATGAAATCATATAATTCTTCATTAGAATATTTTTGGTCTAATTCGTTTATTAAGTCATCTAATAAATGTTCTGTGAAATTATATCCAGATACAATTGCATCAACATAAAGATGGCTACCGCCACACAAAATTATAGGATGATTTCTTTTTTTAATTTCATCATACTTTTGTTCAAAAGCTTTTTGAAATAAAGAAACATCCCATTCATCAAAGATAGAAATATTGTTAATTAAATGGTGTGGTATTTGTGCTAGTTGTTCAGCACTAGGTTTATTAATTCCAACATTAAGTTCTTTATAAACTTGGAATGCATCAGAATTAATGATTTCAGCATCAAAATGTTTTGCAATATCGATTGATAGTGCTGTTTTTTTAGTTCCACTAGGACCTATGATTACAATAAGTTTATTCATAATTAACCATTTGTTTTTAAAGCGATTAAAACAATTAAACCAACTAAAGCAGCTAATGCTAATAACCCAAAAACAACAAGAATAGCAACCTTAGCTTTTCTATTTAAGGGTTTAGGTTCTTTAGTCTTGTCTTCTTGGATAACTGTGGTTTTATCTTTTAATTTATATCTTTCATCTTGGTTAATCATGTTTAGTAATTACTCCTATACCATCATCAAAGTTTAAGAATTTAAAATTAAAATCATTTTGAGTTTCTAAATAATATTTTAATTCATCAACTTTGTTTAAGAGTTTTATGTTGTCTTTAGTTTTATTTTTCTTGTTTCTTATTTTTTTAAGTAATAAGTTGTCAATGATAATTACACCATTAGGATTTAAGAATTCAATGTATTTGTAAATAAGATCCTTTTGGTGTGATTTTGGTCCATCAATAAAAATGAAGTCAAAATTAGTACTAGGTGTGTAATCAAAAACATCTTGGTTTAAGAAATGTATTTTATTAGATTGATTATACTTTAGTGCTATTTGATATGAGTGTTCATTTTTTTCAATCGTAATAATAGATTCAATACTTTTACATGTTGAAATTAAATAAGTACTGAAACCATATGCAGTTCCAATTTCTAAAGCTGATTGGAAGTTGTTTTTATTGATGAGATTAATGATATACTTAATAGTTTTTCTTCTAACTATTGGTATGTTATCTTGGATGCAAAGTCTATAAAGTTCTTTGTGTCTTTTGTATCTGAACATTTTTATTAGTTAGTTGAATCTTCTTCAGGGTTAGCAAAAACTTTATCGATTCAATCGAAGAAAGTATTGTTTTTTGGTTTTAAACTAACATCAGCACTATTTTGGTTTGCAGTAGTGTCTGTTGTTGTTTTTTTAGTTGGTTCAATAGATCTTGATTTGCTTGCAGAAGCTGTAGTTTGTTGGTCATCTGGTGTTGTGTTTTCATCAGTAGCAGGAGGCGTAAATGAATCTAAAAATAATTCAGTTAGTTTTCCGTCTTTATACCCAACAACAATACCTGGGATAGATGTGATATCTTTAACTCCACTGAATTCAGGTCTTGTTTTAATGTATGAAACAAAGTTTCTGAATTCGTTAGATAAAGCATCATTTGCATAGTATACATTTTTTCCATCAATGTCATCGTATGTTGCGAAAGGAGAGTAATCAATAATGATTGAGTTAGGAGCAATGATTCATGGGTTGTGTTTAACATTTTTATCTCTACCATCAACACCACCTGGTGAGTTTGCTGTTAAGAATCCTTCTAAATTAACTGGAATGTTTTCTTTATCAATTTGAGAACCTTCTATTCTAGTTCTTACATAATTTAATTTATCTGCTCATTTAGTTCTAGCATCTTTGTCTAATGATTTTCATTCAAATCTGTTATTTCAAGCATCATCTAAAATTGATTGACATTGTTTATAAATTTGTTCTTTAGTAATTTCAGCAGCATGTGTTGTTTGAATATAACTAACGAAATAAGGAACAGTGTGTGTTTGTTTGAACTTAGAATCATTTCGTACATAATCAACAGCTTTTCAGTAATTACCATTAACATTGATTTGATCTTTTAATGGTTTATCTGCTTGGTCTCTAATAAAGTTTTCTGTGTTTGTTGATAAACTTACATCATAAAGAAACTCAGAGTTTTTACTAATTCCCTGAGAACCGATATAGAACACATAATTACCATTGTTGATTTTTTTAGTACCCAATAATGCTTCTTTAGCAGTTACTGGTAAGAAGTCTTGTTGTTTGATAAAGTTGCTTGTATTTGCAGAAATAATTCCTGAACTAATTGCAGCATTAGCAGCAGGGATTAATACACCCATAGCTGTTGCTGCTCCGATCCCTAAAATCACTCCAGCTGTTGCGAATATTGATTTTTTCATTAAACTCTCCGTATATAAGATTATTAAATTTACAATTTAAAATACATTTATTATATAATAAAAAATATTTATTTTTACATTATCATTGAGTTTTTTTGTGAACTCTATAGTTTTTAATGTAAAATATATATCGTCTTTTAAGCACATGGCGACTATGGTGAAGTTGGTTAACACGCCTGACTGTGACTCAGGTATTTTCGCGGGTTCGAGCCCCGTTAGTCGCCCCATTATAATTGGTTGAGAAGGGAAATATTCTTTCTCAATTTTTAATATTATTTCACGTTTTTGATTACAAAATAAAAATCTGTCAACAAGACAGATTAATTAAATTTTTTATTAATAAATTAATAATTATTGTTATTTTACAAGTTGAATTCTGTCAGAATAATCATCTAAATCTGATTTGATTTGTTCAATAACTTTTTCGTCCAAATCGAATTCTAATCCATCAATATTTATGATTTGAAGAATTCAAACAAAATCATGGAATTCTTCAAATGCAAAATCAACAATTTGGCTAGATTCATTTAAGATTACATAAGCACTAAAATTTAAATAAAATTTATCATTTTTGTCTTCCTTGTAATCAAAAGATTTTGTTAAATTAAAACGATTTTTATAACCATCAAATACTTCTTTAAAAGCTACTTCATTGTATTTATTTAGATAACCTTGCATTGTTGTAGGGTAGTCACCTACAATGTATTTAAATTTCATACATACCTCACTAATTAAATAATATTAATATTATATATAATATACCTAAAGATTTTTATATAATAAATATATTGTTTTTTATATAAGGAGAACCAAACACATGAATAATATGATGCTCTTGATTCTGTTGATCTTGCCAATAGGGCTTATCATCTTCTTCATCATCAAGAAGAAAAAACAGCAATCAGCACCAAAGAAACAAAGAAAAGAAGACAGAGATGAAGTATGAGCAACTGTTAAAAAGCATTTAAGAGAAGAAAATGAATTAGGGAAAGAAGTAATTGATATCTTTACAGTTAAAAGACCTAATCCATATGATGTTTCTACAATGACTAAAGAACAAAAGGTTCAATTCAAACTGAAACAAAAAGAAACTGAGAAGTTGAAAACAACTAACCCAGAAGAATATAAAAAAATCAAGATGCGTGAAGCAGTTGAAAGAAAAAGAAAACCAAGAGATTTATATGTTGTTCTTTTCACAACAAGAGATACAAAAACAATGGTAGTTGATGAACCAAGAGCAATTGAGTGTGAAGTTATCCTTAAAAAAATTGATAAAACGAGAACTGAAAGAATTATTGAAGTAACTGGGAAACTAGATTACGATAAAGAAAACGAATGAATCAAACCAATTCGTGATAGAGAAGATAAGATTTATAAAAAACAACTTGAAAGAGAAGAAAAAAGACAATTACGTATCCAAAAGAATGTTGAATCTAAACATAAGAATTTTGGTAAGAAGTTAGAGGAAGAGGTGCAATAATTATGAGTTTCGAAATGTATAATGAATTTCAAGAACAAAATGAATTAGATGATACTAATAAATCATTCAATGAAGATGATGATCAACTAGATGGTTCTGCAGAATCAGATTATGTTTCATCACCTCAAGTAACTGCAGAGTCAGATAAAAAAGAAAGAATGGTTTATGATGAAAGTTCTTTAGAAGAAGATATTAAAAATCAAAAAGAAGCTGAAGGTAAAGATTTCTTAGGGAAAGACCCTGAAGATATTTTAAACCTAGCTGCTTTAGAAAAAGAACAAGATAAAGCTATCTCTGAAAAACAAAAAAAATCAAAACTTAAATTAGCTTTCAAATCTCTTTCAAAAGAAGATAGAAAGAAAATCAAAGATAGAATCAAATTGGTTAAGAAACTAAACAAACCACACTTAGATGAGCCAAAAGAATTACCATTAGATAATCCAGAAAACATCATTGAATTAAAAGATGTTAGAAAATATTACAGTAATGGATTTATTATTACTGAAATTCTAAAAGGTATTAACCTTGAAATTAAACATGGTGAATTAGTTATTATCTTAGGTCCATCAGGTTCTGGTAAGACTACATTAATGAACATTATTTCAGGTCTTGATAGAGCTTCAAAAGGTACTGTTAATGTTAATGGTGAAAACCTAATTGCTTATAAAGATGGTCAATTAACACAATTTAGAAAAAGATCAATTGGTTATGTTTTCCAACAATATGGGTTATTGCCAAACTTAACTGTTAAAGAAAACATTGAAATTGGTAGATATCTTCAAAAAGATGAAAGTAAGAAAAGAAACATTGATGAAATCTTAGCATCATTAGGTCTTCAAGAACATGCTAATAAATTCCCTCACCAATTATCTGGGGGACAACAACAAAGAGTTTCAATTGCTAGAGCGTTTGCTAAAAACCCATTGATTCTTTTTGGGGATGAACCTACAGGTGCTGTTGATGAAGAAATGTCTAAAATTATTTTAAAAGAATTCGTAGCTATCAACAAAGAATACAAAACAACAATCATTATTGTTACTCACAACCCTATTTTTGCTGATTTAGGTAACTTGGTTATTAAAATCAAGGATGGTAATATCCATGAATTAATTAGAAATGAAAATCCTAAAACTGTTGATGAACTTCCATGAGGTTCTGACTAATGAGATTTAGATTTTTAGATAAGGTATTACCTCAGAATAGGATTTTATATAAAGCTGAAGAAACAGCTAATCTAGTTATTGCAAAACAAGAAGAATATTCAAAGAAAACTGATGAAGAATTAAGATCCTTATCAGATTCTTTTATCACACACTTAGCAGAAGGAAAAATTATGGAAGACATAATTGTTGATGCTTTGTGTGTAATCCGTGAAACAATGTATCGTGCCCATGGGATGATGGCATATAAATGTCAACTAATTGGAGCACTAGTTGTTAACTATGGTGACTTTGCTGAAATGATGACTGGGGAAGGTAAAACCCTAACATTAGTATTAGCGGCTTACTTGGGTGCAATTTATAAAAAAGGTGTTCATATGGTTACAGTTAATGAATACCTTGTTCAACGGGATGCTGAATTTGCAGAACATGCATTAGCAAGATTAGGTTTGACTTGTGGTTATATTACTGCAGCAATGCAACCTGATGAAAAAAGAATAAACTATAACTATGATGTTACTTATGTTTCAAACTCAGAATTAGGGTTTGATTACTTAAGAGACAACTTAGTTAAAAACTATGCAGATAAGGTTCAAAGAGGATTGTATTTTGCAATTGTCGATGAAGCTGACTCTGTTTTAATTGATGAAGCTAGAACTCCATTAATTATTGCTGGTCAATCTGATGAAGATGTTAGTAACTATATCAAGGTTGATAGATTTGTGAAAACTTTAAAAGAATCAGATTACATTATTGATCTTGAAAGTCACTCAATTACTTTATCTGATTCAGGTGCTGAAAAAGCAGAACAGTATTTCAATATTGATAATATCTATGATGTTGAATATAGTGACTTAGTTCATAAAATAGGAAATGCTTTAAGAGCTATCTTTATTTTCAACAATGGTGTTGAATATATTGTTAGAAATAACCATGAAACACACCAACCTGAAATTGCACTAGTAGATGCTTTTACTGGTCGTATTATGGAAGGTAGAACATATTCAGCTGGGTTACATCAAGCTATTCAAGCAAAAGAAATGGTTCAAATTGAACCCGAAAACACAACTATTGCTATTTTGACTTACCAATCATTTTTCAGAATGTATCATAAGTTAGCTGGTGTATCTGGTACTGCTTATACAGAATCAGAAGAAATCTTAAACATTTATAACATGGTGGTTGTTCAAATTCCAACAAACAAACCTGTTATTAGACATGATTATCCTGACTATATTTTTGACAACAAAAAAGTTAAATGAAAATATGTAGTTGCTGAAATCAAAAAAAGATATAAAACAAAACAACCTATCTTGATTGGAACTGGATCAGTAGAAGATTCAGAAATTTTGCATTTACTTTTAACAAGAATCGGAATTCCACATACAGTATTAAATGCCAAGAACCACGCTCAAGAAGCAGAGATTGTAAAAGAAGCAGGACAATTAGGGAAAATTACAATTGCAACATATATGGCTGGTAGAGGGACTGATATTAAATTAGGTCCAGGAGTTCGTGAACTTGGTGGTCTATATGTAATTGGAACTGAAAGAAATGAATCTAGACGGGTTGATAACCAATTAAGAGGTCGTTCTGGACGTCAAGGTGATCCAGGTGAATCAAGATTCTTTATTAGTTTACAAGATAACTTATTTAAACGTTTTGCTGGGGATAAATTCCAACAAGCAAACGATAAAATGAGTGATGATGTAATTGATACAAAATTCTTCTCTAAATTATTAGACTATACTCAAAAAAGAATTGAAGGGCTAAACTACGATAGTCGTAAAAGTTTAATTGATTATGACTATGTATTTAGTAGCCAAAGGGAATTATTCTATAAACAAAGAGATATTATTTTATTATCTGAAAATCTATTATTGATTGTTAAAAGAATGTGTATCTATGTAATTGATTACATTATCAATCAACACATCGATGAAGTGAACGTGGATATTGTTAAATTAGAGGATGTAATTAAACACTTTAATGAAGAAATCTTCCACAAAGAAATATTAACTTTGGACATGTTTGAATCTTATAAAATCAGTCATGTTAAAGCAATCATCTATGAAGAACTAATTAAGTTTGTCGATGAATTAGCATCTGAATTAGATATCGATGGGTTCAATAGAGCAGCAAGAGATAATATTGTTTCATATATGGATAGACACTGATCTTGATTCTTGGAACGTGTTTCTAAGACTAAAGAAAATGTTAACCTTAGAGCTTATGAACAAAAATCTCCTTTAAATATCTTTATTGAAGAAGTAGATAAAGCTTTCAAAGAATTGATTACAAAAATCGCATATAATGTAATCACAAGCTTAACAGCAAATTCATTAAATGATTTAAACCAAACAATGATGTTTGAATCAATCAACCAATTATCAGAACAAGAACAACCATCTGTTCAAACTAATGATCCAAACAATCCATTTAATGGAGTGTTCTCATTGGATTTTGATAAATGTTTCTATAAAGATTCAGATATTGAATTTATTGCAACAGTAGCTCAAACTCGTTTAAATGATTTCCATACAATTGCAGAAAGAAAATTTGAAGACATTGTTCTAGATGATTCAAAAATAATATATGCTTAATAAATATAAGTTTCTTTCAAAATTTGATTTATTGTTTTCATCGAGTTTGCCGAAAGTTATTCCTTATAAAAAAGCAATTAAAAAACTTAATAACCCAAAATATTGTTTTCTAAATTTTTATTATTCAGAAAACGAAAAGAAGGTTATGAAGAATATTAACAACATCAACTTTATTTTTTATAAAGAGATTGTTAAAAAACTTAATCCAAACCAAACAATAATTATTGTGAATAATTATCATGAGGTTAAGTATATTTATCGTTATTATTATGAAAACAACTTTAATGTCATTTTAGTAAGAAAGAATAAATAGTATGAATACACAAGAATCATTAAGAGTATTATTTAATCAAATTATAGATAGAGCTAACGAAGAGAAGATTTTCAAGAACATGAACTTTGTTACTCAAATGAAAAAATATGCAATTCCTAAATCTATTTTTGAAAATAAATTCTATTGATATATTGAACAAAAAGAAGTGTTTTCAGTTCTAAATGACATTAATTTAACTAACATCAACAGAATTGCTTCTGAATTAGCTTTAAAGAGTTTAGAAGTAGTTTTATGCAACAATGAATCTGAAATAAAGTATGCAAAACAAGAACCAACTACTATTAGTTTTGCATCTAGTTATTTAGATAAAACATTCTCATTTGATAACTACATTACTGGGGATTTTAATAAAACAGCTTTCAATGTTTTAAAAAATATTTTAGATCATCCTAATGAAGGAAAGGTAATCTTTTTATATAGTAATACAGGGTTAGGAAAAACTCACTTAGTTTCAGCTTTTGCTAACTCATTTATTGAAAAGTATCCTGATAAAAAAGTTCAATATATTGAAGCTACTAAATTCATGAAAGAAACAGTTTCAATGATTCATGACTCTTCAAAGTTAGAACAATATAAAGATTACTTCAGTGATTATGATGTATTTATTTTAGAAGATATCCAATTCTTATCTGGTAAAGAAAAAACTAATGAAATATTCTTTAGTATTTTTAACAATCTAGTTGCTAATAAAAAAGATATTATTTTAACTTCAGATATCTTCCCAGAACATTTAGTTGGGTTCCCAGATAGATTGATTTCTAGATTTTCATCTGGTTGAACAGTTCATATTAAATGGCCAGAACCTAATATCTTAAAAAACATTTTCTTAAAACAAGCTGCTAAAAATGATTTAAAGATTACTGATGATGCAGTTACTACTATTGTTAACTACTATTACAAAGATATTAGAAAACTATTAGGTACAATTAATAATCTAACAATGTATGCAATGATGGAATCAGAAGATTTTGTAATTGATAAAAAAGTAGTTAAAGAAGTATTGAATCTAAACAATGTTGGTTTCCAAGGCACAAGAGCTGAAATACATTTAAACCCTAACTCTATTATTAATGCTGTTGCTAACTTATATCAAATCAAAGCAAGTGATATTATTGGCCAAAGTAGAAGATCAAATATTGTTAATGCAAGACATATGTGTGTGTATTTAATGAAAAGACGTTTATGTCTTCCATTACAACAAATTGGTGCATATTTAGGTCATAGAAATCATGCTACAATTTTATCTTCTGAAAAGAAGTTCAATGAGATGTTAAAAAATGATCCAGAACTTTCTAATGTACTAGACAACCTTATTAAAAAATTATGTTAAACAAAGGAGGAAAGATTGAAAAAGAGAGAGAACTTATTTTATAGTAATTATAGTTTTAATAAACTACAACAAATAAGAAAAAAAGAATATAAGAAATGAATGTGAATAGTATTGTTCGGTTGTTTCTTATTACAAATGTTACCTTATTCAGTTTCAATGAATTTAGCATCTGTATTTGCTGGTTCAGACTGAAGTTATTGATTAAATAATAATCCATTATTTATTGGGATTATGTTTACTGTTGGTTCATTAGTTACTGCATTGGTTGCTCCGTTTGTAGCTAAAAGAATGTCTAAGACCCAGAACCTAAGATTAATGCTATCCATTGGGGTTGCAGCTGCTTGTTTAGGACTAATGGGTTATAGTATAAATGCCATCATGACTAATATTCATGGTGCTAGACCACAATACGGATTTGTAATTACATTTATGATTATTCCAAGGCTATTGTCTCAAATCGGGGTGATGATATTTTCAGGTATGGGAATTAATCATTTACTATCACAATGATGACCTGCAGAGAAAAGAGGATTTGCATTAGGTATTGCTTTTGGTGGAGCTTCATTTGGTAACATCTGAATGCAACAAATGCTAGGAAGTTTATCTAAGCAATTCGGGAACATAGCAGGACCTGGTTATAATCCACATGGTCAACAATATTTAACTTATTTGATCTTTGGACTAATGGGATTAATTACAGGGATTCTAATTGTTTTATTTATCTGCAAAAAACCATTAGCTCCAATTGATATTTTAGATAAAAGTATTATATCTGATAACAAACCGCAGACAATAACCAAACCTAAACAATATGAAAGCGCTTCAGTATTAGTTACTAAAAGTTATCCACCATATTGAATCTTAGGTATAGGTTTCTTAATTCTTGAAATGGGTATTATCCATAGCATCAATATGGGGATTCTAATTGGTAACTCTACTGCTGTAGCATGGGGAAAAGGAAACCCAGCATTCTATAGCAACATCATGGCTATTGGTGGGACTATCATTGGAGTTTCTTCTTTAATAGGAAATATATTAGGTGGATATCTAAATGATAAATTAGGCCCAGCTAAATCTATTGGTATTGCAACCATTGCTCAAGTGTTAGCTATTTTCTGTTTAATGTATTCTGTAAAAGAATTAGCAACTATTTATGTATATTTCTTCTTATCAGGAATAAGTATATATTTATTTACTTCAACACCTACATTCGTTTCAGGGAAGTTATTTGGAGTTAAAGAGTCGAATTCACAATCAGCTATTTTTGGATTATTCTTAGCTGTTGGTTTTGCGTTAGCTAACTCAATCTCTGGGGTAATGATGGGTAAGGTTGGTGTAGATCCTTCAACTGGATTGGCACTAAACCCTCACTATATGTTTGGGGTTCAAACAAATGGGAATATTTTCTTACTAGAAATGTTTGCTTTATGTGCAACAGCAATTGGTGGTATATTAATTGTTATTTCAGTAATGATTATTGCTAAAAAAGGTATTAAAGGATTGAATGAATATAATGCTAGTAAATTTACTATCATTTCATTCTTTAAATTTAGTTTCTGATTACTGTATTGAAAAATTAAATTCTTTATTAAAGACGAAGTCTTAATTGATCAAGGAACTTATAAGAAACCAGCTTTAAAAGTTACCAAGGATTATTTCCATTGAGCTAAAGCAAAATATCCTAATTTAAAAAGAGTTCAACTAGTATTATTAACTTATATTTATTTGTACCAATATTTAGATGATAGAACAATTCTAGAAAACATTAATGAAACCGATTTTACTACTCATATCAATTCATTAGTAGAACAAGGATTAGTTAAAGAAGAAAAATACTTTAATGGTGTTACTGTTTATTCATATAATGGTGAAATGATAGATGTTAATAATAAATATAACAAAATCATTAAAGAACAAGTTTATATCAGAAAAACATTAATGAAAATGGATAATAAAAAATTCCTGAAACTAAAGAAGATTAATCAAAAGATTGAATCAACTCAAGCACAAGAATTAGATCAAAAGATTGAAAACAAAAACCAAATCAAATACAATAAATTAAAATCTAAATTAGATAAAAAGATTGCTTGATTTGAAAACAATGGAAATTGTTTAGAAGAATGAAAAAGATATCAATTAGATTATTCATTAAATCAACAATTGATTAATTTAGAAACAATCAAAAACAAACAAACTTTATTAAAAGAAGAAAAACTAAAAAAACTAAACAAATCAATTATGATTACTAATTATGTTTACGATTATGAAAAACATCAAAAAATTATTGGTAATATTAATTTAATTGATTACTACAAAGATCCAGGAACTCAATTCATGAAAATGGTTGTTAAACAATCATTAGATATTGTTGAAAAGAAGTTAATGAAATTACAAAGCAAATAGGAACCATTACGGTTCCTATTTTTTTCAACTAAATCAAATGTAATGTGTTAAAAACACCCCTGTTATAACACATTAAAATTTAAAGATGATTTTGCTAAATTTGCTCACTCAACGCAAATGTAGTATACCAAAATCATTTAAATTATATAGCAATATTTAATAAAAAGATTTTTTATTTAAACTGTCTTATAAAAAAGAATGGTTATATTTGCGTGTTTTTATTAAGATAATTAGTTGTTTATATTAGTTGTAAACAATTATTTCTTGTATAATAATAGATGATCATAATCAATTATGATTTTTATAACAAAAGAAATCAATATCATAGATAACAAAAGGATAAAATGAAAACTGTAAGAGATAACCCACAAAATCTCGGGGGGGGGGTTATTAATAATGATAATTATCATTTAGATAATAATCTCTCAGAAATAAGAAAGAACCATTATAAAGAATTAGTTGAACTAATGCCATATAACGATAAAATTCTTTGGGCCAAAACTAGGGTCAAAGAATTTTTGACGTATCTTAAAGAACATCATTATAAAGAGGTTTTGGTTTCTTTTTCAGGTGGTAAAGATTCTACAGTTTTATTAGATATTGTTTTAAAAGTTCATCAGGAAATGAAATCTGATATTTATATAATTCCAGCATATGCATATGAGATTACATTCCCTGAGACTTTAAGTTTTATTAATAACACAATTGATAAATATCGAAATAAATATAAATACCTTAAAGAATTATATTTAGCAAAACCAAAGAAACCTTGGATGGAAATATTGCAAGAATATGGATACCCAATATTTTCAAAACAAATTAGTGTTTCATTAAATCGGGTTTTAAAAGTTAAGAGTAAAAATGGAATAACCAAATGATTATTTGGCCACGATACTGCAAGGTTTAAATTATCAAAAAATAGATTATTTTTGTTAGATAAAAAAATGAAACAGTTTCCCAAAATGCATGAAGATTATTTTGGGTTATTAGATAACAATTATATTTATTCTGAAAAGTGTTGCAACCTAATTAAAGGTGGTTTAAAGAATATTAAGATTCCCTCATTTGTTGGAACAATGGCTTCAGAAAGTGAATTCAGGAAAACTTCTTGAATTAAGAATGGTTGTAATGTTTTAAATTCCAAACATTTATTAAGTAGACCATTATCAATATTTACCAATAAAGATATTTGGTTGTATTTATATAAAAACACAGATATTGTTGTGAACCCTAAATACAACTTTATTAGAAAAGAAAATGTTGATGAGTCAACAAAGAATTTAAAATATCATCGACTAGGTTGTATCTCTTGTCCATATGGAGCACATAGAGATAAATCTGATAAGAATAGATTTCAAATATTAAAAGAGGAATCAGAAATTTTATATAAATCCCAAGTGATTAAAAATGGGATGTACAAAGTAATTATTGATATGGGTATTAAAATCCCAGAAGATAAAAAGTATACTGAATTATATGAAGCTAGATGGCAAATGATAAATGATTGATACAACAATCTAGAAGAAAATTTAGCCGATGTTATTACACAAATAGAAAATTATAAAAATTACAAAAAGTATAAACCTATTAAAAATAAAGAAGTTGAATGAATTTATACTAATGATGAAATTTATGAGTTTTATAGAAATTATGATTTAGAAACTTCTAATAAAACAATTGATAAATTAATTCAAAAATATAGAGCAAAAAGGATAAAAGGAGAATAAATTATGAGTGAAGATATTAAAGAAAGTGAACTTTTAACAAGAGGTTGGTATAATAAAATCAAAGATGACAGATTGTTGAATAAAAATGTTTGTTTATGTGAGTTTATAGATAATTCAATTCAAAGTTTTATTGATGATAGAAATATCAAGAACTTTGATTCATCAGGGAACACACATTATGAAGATGTTTTAAAAATAGACATTAATGTATATACTGGTGACCCTAAAAACAGAAAAATAGAAATAGTTGATAATGCAGGAGGTTTCTTGGGTGATAAAGATCTAATCAAAGGTCTTAAAGCATTCAAAACAACATCATCTATCAAAGGTTTCAATAATTACGGTTATGGGATGAAATCCGGTATTTTTTGATTAGGTGAAAATGGATTAGTTTTCACAAAAAGACCAGAGTATGAAGAGTTAAAAGGTGGATTTGAATTTCAAGGTGAAAAACCTGATTCTCCTGTTACTACTTTTTGTCATCTTAATGAAGGGAAAAAAGAAATAGATACCGAAAAAGGAACAAAAATCCAGATCCAAGAAATACGTGATAGAAGAATATTAACACTGAATGATGTAGATGATTTTATGGATTTTGTTGGTTATCGATATGCTGATTTCATTTCTTCAGGTTTAGTTGTTATATCTATAAATTTCTATGGGAAAAATAATGAGTTAACTATTCAAAAACATGTTTCTGCAAAATCACATGAAAGAGATGTAAATAATAAAGTTGGATCTTTGAATAGATGGATAAAAGATTTTTCAGCTAGAATGGAAAAAGTTGATGAAATTAATAAGAAGATAGAACAAATAAGAAACTCTGAAGATTCTTGAATGATTCCATATTATGAAAAATTAAAAAATGGTGATGATTTAATATTTGAAAATGAGTACTTAGAAGTTAAGAGCAACAAATTAGGTGGAGAAATAATTAAATTAAAAATCAAAACATTTATTAACAAAAAAGCTGATGGCAAATGATATGGTTTAAATATAAAGCACAAAGGTAGATTTATAACACATCCTTATAAAGAAAATAACCTTCAAAAAATAGGAACATACAAGGGATTAAAACTAAAAGAAACAGGGTCAGCTGGTAACCATGTTAGATGGATGTTATTGCAATTAGATTTAGATGATGTTAAGGATAATGAAATAACATCTATACCTAATGAAACTAATTACTGGATTTATCCTGAACAAAATAAAACAACGATTTTGTTTTATGATAAATTTGATTCAGCTTCTTCATTGTATACACAAGAAAATTTTGATGAAGCAATAAATAGATATTACTCTAAATGAAATAAGTTTTTGGAATATATCAAAAACATTAATAACTTAAACTCTAACGCATCAAAAGTGAAAGATATTGCTAGACAAAACTTAAAAAAATCAAAGGAATGTTTGACTAATGACTTTCAAGAATATGATGAAAATGTTTATAAGTTGGAGGATAGCAAAGTTCCATTTAATGAAAAGATTAGAAAACAAGTGTTCGTTCATTTTATAGAAGAAGATTCAGATTGGTTAATTAGAAGAAACTATTTTAATTATTGCTATAGTTCAGAAGATGAAATTCACTATGAAGCTAATTCAACTTCAAAATATTTAGTAAAAGAAAAAAATGGTATAGTTAATCCAGAGTATTTCTTTATATTGATATATCTAGATTTAGTACTAACAAATCAAGAAAACAACATTTCAGATAATGTTAAAGATAAGAACATTGAAGAATTAATAGAGATCTTAGGCACATGCTGGGAAAATAAATAATGAATATACAAAATACATCAGAATTTCAATTACAAGAAATTATCGATAGTGACATTATTGATACAAATTCTTTTGACAATGATGAATTATTATCAGAATACAATTCGAGTAAAAAAGCTATTTGCTTGATTGGCCAAGTACAATCAGGTAAAACTAAAGCGATGAAAGAAATAATTGATAAAGCTTTTAAAAAATATAATTTCGACTTTATCATTATGCTTGGTGGTACTATGGAAATCTTATTGAACCAAACGATTGAAAGATTTGAATCTAGTTTTATTCATAATGTATCAACTAATTTTTCAGAAATAGAATTTGAATCGCAAAGACTTTTCATTATTATGAAAACAGAAACAAGATTGAAAGAAATGAACCGATTCATAGAATGAAATCATGGTAAAAGAATTCTTATCATTGATGATGAATGTGATTATGCAAGTGTTAATACTAAAAAAGATGGATATTCTTCAATATCTAAATTAATCAAAGAATCATATGAAAAAATTGGTAATGGTGGGTTGTTATCAGTGAGTGCAACACCATATTCAAATATTTCAAAAGGTGAATCGGAATTTGTTATAGATAATATTTATTGCTTGCCAACTAATAAAGAATATATGGGTTTATCTTTCTTTAACAGTTTGGATAATTTCTACATTTCTGTTGATAAGTTTCATCACATAATGAGAAATGATTATCTAAAACTTGAATTTAGTTTTTATTTGTTTTTAATAAATTCTTATAGATTATATTATCAAGAAGGTATTAAAAAATCTGACATGCTAGTTTATGAATCATTGAAACATGAAGATAATAGACGAATAAAAAAAGATTTAGAAAAAATTATAAGAAATATTCAAACTAAAAAAGTTTCAGAATATTTAGATTTTTTCAAAATAAATTTAGATCCAAACCAAATAATCAATTTTTATAAAAGAAATAGACCAGAATTATTTTTACTAATTGGTTCAGAGGATTCTGATACAGAGTTGTTTTCTAAAAGTGAATCAAACTACAAAGTTATTATTGGTGGTTATTTCTTATCTCGTGGTTTTACTTACAAAAATTTAACTACTGAATTGATAACATATTCAGGTGAAATAATTAATGCAGATACAGTTTTACAAAGATGTAGATGGTTTGGTTATAGAGGGGTTAGATCAAATTACATGAATGTGATTACGAGTGATAAATTAATCAATTCATTTAATGCTATTCAAAAAATTAATGATTATTTATTTAAAAACAAACAAGGTTGTAAATTTAATGTTTCTCATCTTAAGGAAAAATTAGAAGAATGAGAAGACAAGAATGCAGATATAGTAAGGATGACATCAAATGCAAAACATGGAAAATAAACATTGACCATACATTTCAAAAGGTGATGAAGAAATTTATGTATTAGTCCCTGTTGAAATGGTTACAGATAAATCAAATTTCGAATTTTTGAATCAACAGAAAAACATTACTTATTCAAAAACTAAATATAACTATGCACCTGATGTATTAGTTCATTCAATAAAATTTGATATCAAAGAAATTTCTAATCAATTTAAAGAAACTTTAATTAATCATATAGTTCAACAATTAGAAAGAGCAGAAAGACAAGAGACAAAATATTCTGAAGTATTTAAAGAGATAGTTAACTTCTTTATTAGAAACAGAAAATCATCTAAAATAGAAAAACTACATGGTGATATTGGTGAAGCATTGTTTATGTTAAAATGCTGTCAAATGGGTTATTCAGATCAAATAGCATCTTCGTATAGAAAAAGAGATGATAACACATTCGATTTTACTTTCCAAAGAAACGATAATTCAGAACACATTGAGATTAAAACGACATCAAAATCATCAAAAGAAATTAAAGTATCTAGTTCTCAAAATAAACAAGATACAAATATTGTAGTAGTATCATGTGATTTTGTAGAATGTGAAACTAACATATTAGATATTTATGATATGTTAAAAAATGAATATAAATGCTTCCCAGAACAATTAGCGATTAAAGAATTTGAGTATCAAAATAAATCTGATGAGTTTGTTAATTCAGAAACTGTAGTTCTATCAGAAGTTAATTATAATTTTTTTGATAGTGAATTAATTCCTTCTATTAATTGGGAAGATATTAGAAATTCAAATGCTTTAAAAAGAATTATTTTTGTTATAACTACAAATGATGATTACTTGTTACCATTTGAGGAACAGATTCAAAATATTTTCAAGGAATAAATGGATTTTTTCCATTTATTTTTTATTAATAGTAAAATAGTCATATTATGATAACAAGAGAAGAATTTCAAAAATTTTTAAAAGATATAAGTAATTCAGCTCCTTTTCAAAAAGGCAAATACATTAAGTTTTATCCTTATAAACCTTTTGTAATAATTAGCTTTTTGAAATCCATTGAAGGATAGATAAATTCAATGATCAATCAGAATTCAAAATTAATTTTTCTGAATTTATCCCAGACTCAATTTCTTATAGATATGTAAAAAGTTTTTATAATCTAATGGTTTCAGATGATGAAGTTTATAATGAATTTTATAACAATGTGAAAACCATTAGAGAGTTTTTAGATATTGGTTTCAATATCAAAGTTTATAACAAATTCGTTAGCTTGTTATTTTATATGCCTTTTGAAAAACTAAATAAAACAGAAGTCTTCAAATGTTATAAAGATAAAAAAGAAATAATCTTTTATAAACCAGATTATTTAACTTTAGAAGAATATAAAAAAGAACTAGAACAAGCTGCTTGAAAATCTTTAAAGAAAGCAATACCAGCTTATAATAGTTCAGAGTTTGATTTTAATAGTGTAGTTGATTATTCACAATATGAATTAAACAAACTAGAATTAGAATCAATTGAAAACAATCAATTTAATTCTAGAAAGTATCAACACATCTTTGCTAAAATGGTCAAAGATAGAGATGGCAAATGTGTGATTTGCTGTGAAGATTTGCCTTGTTTATTAGAAGCGGCACATATTAAACCTCATTGTAATTGTAGTGGTTTAAAAGAGAGTGCAGATATTAACAATGGTATCACTTTATGTAGAAACCATCACAAAGCATTTGATGAAGGAATATTTACTTTTAATGAAGATTGAACAATCAAATTATCATCTAATTCTTCTTATGATGATTATTATGCAAAGTTCAGACAATTAGATCCATGTTATTCAAAACTACAAGCAAACAAACCAAGCATTAATAATGATTATTTGCAATTTAGAAATAAGAATATTTTCATTCATTAGGCAAACAAAAATCTGAGGCTTCCCTCAGATTTATTTATACAATGGCGCGCTTGAAGGGATTCGAACCCCTGACCGTACGCTTAGAAGGCGTATGCTCTATCCTGCTGAGCTACAAGCGCAATACAAAGATAATTATATTACAAACTTTGTAAAAATATTTTTTTTCAATCATGAGTGATTAAAAACTTTATTTTTTCATATGATAATATATTTTTTCTTGGTTTTTTAAATATTTTTAAAAAATATTAATCTTTTTATTATATAAATTGAGTAAAGTGTTAATAGCAAATGAAATTAATTTCTAAAACCAAGCAAAAGATTATTAATTATTCACTAGGAATTGGTATTCCTGTAATTATTGCAGCAGCTGTAGTTGGTGGGTATTATTCATCTTTATCAGCGAATCCGTATAAAGAGTACTACCGTTCACCTTCTAGTGATGCTGTACCCTCTTTTTTAGCAAGTTTTTATTCAGCAACACTTAGAGGTGCTAGGGCTTTAGTGTTACCTGGCTATACATTAGTAGATCCTTTAAATGCAGCATTAGAAAATGCAAGTTTTAACAAAACTGGTTTTTTCTTAGTAGATGAAGCATATTATGGGGATTGTAATACACAAGTTGCATCAGTACAATTTAGAGCAGATGAAGGTTCATTTGTTTCAGGTATTGCATTAGCAATGTATTTAAATGATTATAAAGAATATTTTTCAAATAATGATAATAAGCTAACATGAGCAACATATGGTGGAGACCCATATGATGCTGTGTTAGCTTTTATGTCAGGTTTCCAAAAAGGGATTGATTGGTTTAACAAAACAATTGTTCCAAAGAATCCTAATTATTTACCAATTGAACAAATGTTTATTAGTGACCAAGATAATGATAACTTTTCACATAGTTTCGGACCATCTGATGGGAATGCAATCATTGATAAGTTTTTAATTAAAGGAGTTGATTGTTTAATTCCAGTAGCGGGCCCCCAATCAATTGATGCTGCCGCTAAGATTTCAATTAAAATCGACCCAAGAACAAAACAACCACAAAGAACAATTGTGGTTGGGGTAGATAGTGCGATGGAAGATGATAAGAAAACCAAAAACTATAAACTGCCTCAAGTAAAAGGAATTAAATGTCCTAAATATATTTTGCCTTTCTCATCTATGAAAAAGATAGATCAAATTTTACCTATTATGTTTGAGAAAACCAATGAAGGAACACCAGCAGTTGATAATATTGGAGGATTAGGGTATCATTCAATTGGTAATATACACAACAATGGAGCAGGGGTTTCACCTGCTGGAGAACAATATGTAGTAGAAGCAATTAAACTATTATCACCTAGTGTTAGTAATTATAATCAAGCAATTGAATATATTGCTACATTACCTGATTTTATTAATTTAGCTAAGAAAGACCCAGGTGAAGATAATTTAGCTAGTGGTATCTACAATTTAATGGGTATTGATTATAAATACTCAGTTTATACTAAAGGGTTTTTATTACCAACATTACCTGATAAAAAACCAGTGAACATTCCAGATTCCAAGATGACTCAAGCACAATGAGATGAAAAGAAAACATTTAATTTAAAAGGTTTTGTGCAAAAAGGAAATCAAAAAGATTCAGATAAGATTAAATTGATTCTTTCTAGTGCAAACTCTATTCTTCATGATGCGGGTTTTTGCCAAGTTTCTTACTTAGCGATTTATTATTTTTATAAAAAAAATGATATAAATATTCCAATAATTTAGATTCACAATTATTGCAAAAAACATAGGTTTTTGTAGGTTTTTTCAATAAAATGATAGTCTCATCAACTATGACAAATATTACTATACTTATTTTAATTTATAAATATATTTATTAAATTAAAATAAAAATAATATAATTAATACTATGAAACTATCAAATAAAACAAAGAAAATTATTATTATCTCTTCAGTGTTAGCAGGATCAGCCGCCCTGCTAACCGGTGTTGCTGTTGGTGGTTACTACTCTTCAGTTAACGCTAATCCGTACAAAGAGTTCTATAGAACGCCAGCGTCAGATACTGACACGGCCTTCTTATCGTCTTATTATTCCGCCCAAATCTATGGTGCTGAACTACTGCTATTGCCCGGTTTCTCATTGAATCCTTCAATGTCTCTGGCACTTAAAAATGCAAAGTTCAACAACATGGGTTTTTTATTAATAGATGATGCTTATTCTGGTGAATCTACAAGCCAAGTAGCGACTGTTAGATATAGAGTGGACGAAGGTTCATTTGTTACTGGAGTTGCTATTGGTCAGTACTTAAACCAATATAAGGACTACTTTGATGTTAATGGTGATGGACTTACGTGGGGGACATATGGAGGAATGAACTTCCCGTCGGTTACATCATTTATGGCTGGTTTCCAAAGTGGAATCGATTGATTCAACAAAAATATAGTACCTAAAAAACCTGGTTTCCAAGAAATCAGACAAGTGGTTTTAGGTCCAACTTACAATGATAATTATGCTAATGGATTTGGTCCATCAGATGGTAACCCAATCATTGATAAGTTTTTGGTTAGAGGTGGACAAGATTCAATTGACTGTTTAATCCCAGTAGCTGGTCCACAAACTGTTTCAGCGGTTTCTAAAATCTCTGTTAAAAAAGGTAAAAGAACAATTGTTGTTGGTGTAGATAGTGCTATTGAAGACGACAAGTCGGTTAAAGGATACACATTACCACAGGTTTCAGGTATTAATTGTCCCAAGCAAATCTTACCTTTCTCTTCACTTAAAAAGATTGATACAACTGTTCCACAGATTATCAATAAGATTAATGAAGGTGCTACAACTCAAGCTAACAACATCGGTGGATTTGGGTTTGACTCGTTAGGAGACATTAACAACAATGGTGTTGGTGTTTCTAAAGCAGGAGAACAATATGTAGTAGATGCATTAAAGATTTTAGATCCTAGTGTTAGTGACTACAATGCTGCTATTAACAAATTGAAAACTGAATCTCAATTCAACCAATACTTCACATCTAACAATGGTTCTGGTGATTTTGCAGGAGTGTTTAAAGCGGGTTCTGGTACATTTGAATATGCACTACCAACTGCAGCAACTCAATATGCTCCAGTACCTAAAACAAAACCTGCTGATATTCCAGATGCACAAATGACTCAAAAACAATGAGAGTCTAAACTTACATTTAATTTAAAAGGATTTATTAAAGACGGAGTTCAATCAGATGAAGATAAGATTAAAATTGTTTTATCTACATCAAGTTCTGTCTTAATGGATGCAAGTTTCTCACAAGCTGCTTATTTAGGTTTATATTACTTCTATAAAGAACACAATATAAATATCCCACCGGTGAAAGGATAGAAGGTAACATATATGTCTAATTTTGCAATTGAAATGAAAAACATTACAAAAACTTTCTTGAATGGGAAAGTTGTTGCTAATGAAAATATCCATTTAAATGTTAAGAAAAATGAAGTGCATGCACTAGTTGGTGAGAATGGTGCAGGTAAATCAACATTGATGTCAATCTTGTTTGGGGTATATGAACCAGACTATGGGACGATTGCTATTAATGGTGAACAAGTAAAATTTGAATCAGCCAAAGATGCTAATAAATATGGTATTGGAATGGTTCACCAACACTTTAAATTAGTTGATGAATGTTCAGTACTTGATAACATTATTCTTGGAGAAGAAGGAACAGGTGTTCTTAATGTTATCCAAAGAAAATTAATTAAAGAAAAACTACAACTGTTAATTGAAAAATACAAGTTCAATATTGATCTTGATGAAAAGGTTAGAAACCTATCAGTAGGTCAACAACAGAAAACAGAAATTCTTAAATTAATTTATAGAAATGTAGATATATTAATTTTTGATGAACCAACTGCGGTTTTATCGAAAAATGAAATTGATAGCTTTTTAGAAATGATTTCCGATTTCCAAAAAGAAGGTAAAACAATTATTATCATTACCCACAAATTAAGTGAAATTAAAAGTGTGGCTAATTGAGTAACTGTTATTCGTAGAGGAAAATATATTGATGATTTCTCAATCGATGCAAAATCGATTGATGAAATTGCAGAACTAATTGTTGGGAATAAAGTGGTTGCTGTAGCTAATGATACTCCAGTAGATCCAAATGCTCCAGATAAATTAGTTGTAAAGAATTTAAATGTTTATAAGTTTTATAAAAAACAAAAAACAAATAATTCTAAAAACCCTATGATTGACTTCACTATTAAAGCAGGAGAAATCTTTGCAATAGCTGGGGTTGAAGGAAACGGACAATCAGAATTAGCTTTAATGATCTCAGGGATGTTAAAAGATCCAGGAGCTGAAATTATTGTTAATGGGCAAGATATAAACAAATTATCTATTGCCAAAAGATTTGAAAATGGTTTATCATCTATTCCAGAAGATAGACACGAACATGGTTTAATCCTAGATTGACCAATCGCACTTAATATATGTGCACATGATTTAGAAAAATATCCATATAGTTCAGCAGGATTCTTGAATTTCAATTCAATTTATAAAAAAGCTGCTCATATCATTAAAACATATGATGTTAGAGGAACAACTAGAGGTACATCAGATGCCAGAGGATTATCTGGTGGTAACCAACAAAAATTGATTATTGGTAGAGAGATGGCAAGAAATTATGAATTACTATTATTAGTTCAACCAACTAGAGGGATGGACTTAGGAGCTATTTCATTTATCCACAAAGAAATTCTAGAAGCTAAAAAACAAGGTAAAGCAATTTTATTAATCTCTTATGAGTTGGATGAAATTCTTTCTTTAGCTGACAAGATTGCAGTAATGCAAAATGGTAGATTCTTAATTGTCGAAGAATCAAGCAAACTAGATAGACAAAAAATTGCAGAAATCATGGTGAAAGGAGTTTAGGATGACTGAAAAGAAATCTCATACGAACTATAAGTCTAAACTTAAAGCTAATTTGTTTAAAGATGCATTCTGTTCTACAAACAAATCTGTAACAGCTATTAAGAATGCTGGTTCTATTATATTAGCGATTTTTACAGCATTAATTGTCTCAGTATTAATTGCTACAGCATCTGGTTATAATCCAGGTGAATTAATTTCGGATTTATTTACAAAAGCATTCATTGATTGAAAAGCTTTAATTGTAAATATCTCAGTACTAGGGATTGGATCACTAGCATTCATCTTTGCTTTTAAAGTAGGTTTATTTAATATTGGTATCTCCGGGCAGATGCTAGCAGCCGGAATGGCTTGTTTAGCAGTTGCTTTAGGGATGAAGAATGTTAATTTCCCTCCAGTGTTAGCACAAATCTTTATGATGTCAATTGCTATATTAACAGCAATGGCTGTTGGGGGATTAATCTCAGTTCTTAAAATCTATTTAAAAGTTAATGAAGTGGTTAGTTCAATTTTATTAAACTGAATTATCTTCTTTATTGTTAGATACATTATTGTTGAAATAATGCTAAAAGATGCTACTCAACAAATTACAGCATCTCCAGACTTCCCGGTTCAATTTACATTAAACCAAAATGGTTATGGATGATTAGCTGCAATCATTATTCTAGCTATTCTATCAGTAATCACATTCGTATTACTTAAATACACTGTATTTGGTACTAAAATGATTGGTGTTGGTAAATCATTAAATTCGGCTAAATATATTGGTTACAACACTAAAGCATATTTAATTAGTTCATTCTGTATTTCATCAGCAATAGCAGGTATATTAGGATATGTTCTATATACAGCTGGTGAAGTAATGAATATTCCAATTTCACCATCAGTGGATGCAGTTCCAGTTGAAGGGATGAATGGGATTGCCATTGGATTAATCTCAATGTCACATCCATTAGTTGTTCTTCCAGTTTCATTTATTATTGGGTTGTTCCAAAGTTCAGCTCAATATCTAGTAGGTGGTGCAGCGGCAATTTCAAACCTAATTATTGGTTTCGTTATTCTGGGTGCTGCAATGGTTGTAGTGTTCTTAAAATTCAAACCATGAATTTGATTTAAGAAATGAGCGGTTTGTAGAACTTATGAACAAAACTACAAAAAGTACATCAACCAAATGGATAGTAATATCTCAAAATACAAAGCTGCAATGTATGATGCAACTAAATACTATGCATTAGTAAACAAAGATGCAGAAAAAATGCGTAAGATCTTAAACAATGACCAAGATTTAATCAATAAGTTCTCTCAGTTCACTAAAGAACAAATGTTCGAACAAATCTATAATGATTACATTAATGAAAGAAGAGAAATTAAAGCTCAATTCAAAAAACATAATTTAATTGATAAAGCATCTCAAGTATTCTGATACAAATTAGAAAACAAGAGACAACGTGAAGAAATCAATTATGAAATTGATATTCAAAAAATCAAATCTTCTAAGAGATTAAATGAAAAAGTATTAGCTTATCAAAACCAAACTGATTTATTAGCTAAAATTGAAAAAGTTAATACAAAAATTGAATTATTAGAATTCCAAACTAAAAAACAAATTTTAGCAGCTCAAGAAAAAAATCATAGTACTTCTAAATATGAAACTAAATTAGCTAATGAAAAACAAAAATTATTAGCTGAAATCCAAAAGATTGAACAACAAATGGCTGAAAGAAAATCTCAGGATTTAGCAAAAGCTAATGAAGTGAAAGTTAGAATTGCTAACAATGATAAAGAATATGAAGCATTAAGAGCAAGATTATTAAAGAAATTAGATAATAACTTAGTAAACCATAAAGGTTGCTCTAAATCTAAAGTAGAACATACTTATAGATGAGCAATGAGAGATGCTAAAAAACTTCAATTAGTTGAAAACGAAAAACAACTAGTTATTAAATGAGTTCAAGAATCATATGAACAAGCAATTAAAGAATTTGGTGTTCAACCAGTTTCTTTAGAAGATAAACAAATTCTAAAAGAAGAAATTGTTGAATCAATTGTTTCTATTGAAGGATCTAGTTTAGAAACTCAACCTATTCAATCAGTTCAAGAAATCGAACATCAATCAATTTCTGAACCTCAACCAAAAGTTGAAACAAAACAAGTTGAATCTAAACCATCTCAACCAGTTGGTAAACCAACTAATGAAAGCTCAGAAATATTACTTGAAAGTGATAAATGAAAAGCTATTAATCAACTATGAGATAAATATAATGAAACACAAGATCCAAAAATATTAAAAACTATTAAATTCTTACAAAACGAATTCCAATTAGAATTAGAAAAATCAGAAAAAGAATTACACGATAAGGAGGCATACTAATATGGAATTAGGTGGAATAATTACCAATAATACTTTTCTATTTGCGGTTATCCTAATGTTAGGTGCCTGCTCAGGGTACTTCTCAGAAAGAGTAGGGATTGCTAATATCTCAATTAACGGTCAAATGGTATTCGGTGCATTAACATTCACGATTTTATCTGAAGTGATGTATCCAGCAATGGGAGAAAATAGTTTCTTCTTGCCAATGTTACTTTCAGCAATGTTAACAGTTATATCCTCAAGCTTGTTTGGGGTCTTGACCATCAAGCTGAAATGTAACCAAATTATTGCAGGGACTGCAATTAACTTATTAATGGTTGGTTTAGGAATGTTCTTAACTGAACCATTAGCTCCAATCCTATCAGGTGGTATCCATACTAAATTAACTTCAGACTACCACCCATTAATTGAATTAGGAAATGGATTCTATTTATCAACATTACTATTATTCATCTTCTTTGTGTTACTAGTGGTAGGTTTATGATTAGTTGTTAGATTCACTCCATTTGGTTTAAGAATGAGAGCAATTGGTAATAACCCTAATGCCGTAGATGCACAAGGGATTAATGTTGAAAGATACCAATGAATAGCACTTACTATTGGTGGTGTGTTAGCAGGATTTGGTGGTGCACTATTCATGTTTGCGAGTAACAATGCTCCATTTACAGGAGATGTATCTGGGGTTGGGTTCTTAGCATTAGCAATTCTGATTGCTGGTTCTTGAAGAATTCCATTACTAGTATTAGTATCAATTGTGTTTGCTACAATTACTAAAGTTTGTGAAAACTACAGACAAAGTATTCCAACAGACGTTGCTAAAATGATTCCATACATTATTACATTATTAGCAATGGTTTGTTTCTCAAAATGAAACTCTCCTCCAAAACACTTGGGTATTCCTTTTGACAAAACAAAAAGATAATATTAAAATGCAAGGAAACTTGCATTTTTTATTTACTAATAAACCCAATATTATAGAATAATACTATAAGTTGTTTATGCAACTATAAGGATTAATTAAAGGAAAATAAGATAATGAAAAGAGTGATATTTTTAGGAACCCCATTGATTGCTTTATATGCATTAAAAGCATTAATGAAAATAGATGATTTAGAAATAGTAGCGGTTGTAGCGCAACCAGATAGAATGTTAGATAGAAAGAAACAAATTCAATATTTGGAGGTTAAACAATATTGTGTTGATAATAACTTATTGATTTATCAACCAGAAAAGATTTCTGAAATCAAACAAGAAATTATTGATCTAAAACCTGATTTAATGATAACTTGCGCATATGGCCAATTTATTCCAGATTCTATTTTAGAAATTCCTACAATTGGATCATTTAATTTTCATGCTTCTTTGTTGCCTAAATGAAGAGGTGGGGCGCCAATTCATTGAGCAGTTATTAATAATGATTCGACAACAGGTTGAACATTAATGAAGATGGTTAAAAAGATGGATGCTGGGGATTATTGTGCACAAGAAGTAGTTGATGTTGATACTTACGAAACTACAGAGTCCTTGTATAACAAATTATGTTTAGGATTAGATAAATTTGTTAAAGATAATATTGCAAAATTATGAGATAAAAATACCACTTGAATTCCTCAAGATGAATCCAAAGTAACATTAGGATTAAATATTAAAAAGGAAGATAGAATCATTGATTTTTCAAAAGGTTGTGTTTCAGTTGATTGTTTAGTAAGAGGTTTATATTCTAAACCAATTGCTCTTTGAATTAACAAAGGGGTTGAGATAAAAGTTTACTCAGCTAAAAAATCTAATATCAAATCCACAACAAAACCAGGAACAATTAATCAAATAACAAAAGAAGGTATATTTGTTAGTACCTCTGATTTTGATATTATTTTCACTAAGATTCAATTACCATCTAAGAATGTTGTAGAAGTTAATCAAGTTTATCATAATGAATCATTTAAAAAGGAATTAATGTAAGATGAAGATTTCTAAGTATGTTTCAAAATATGATTATTTAGGATACTATTGTAAACAAAAAGCTTTTTGGTTTTTCACTAATGCGGAAATCACAAGTATTCTAGCTGCTAAATTACAATATCTAAATTCTAATAATCTAGATGAAGATGAAGATGATTCAGATGATTTCAATGAAGACTCACATTGTGATGCTTTCACATTTATGCAAGAAGCAAAGTTAAATGAAGAAATAGGTTTACCTGATTCACATAGTGATAATAAGTTATTAGAACTATATTTAAAAAACATTCAAGAATTAAAGAATGTTGATGATGATAACCCTTTAATTATTGAAGGTAGAATCCTAGATGATAAATCCAAACAACATATTATTAAAACTTATAAAACAGATCATGAAGTGGTTGATTTTGATCAGATAAAAATTAATTCAGAAAATGCAGCAAATAAAACAGAAGAATTAATTTTAGGTCACAAAAATATTATTATTTTCCAACCAGTTTTTATCGATACAAAAAGAAACATTATTACTAAATGTGACGCATTAGTTAAAACAGATAATGAAATATCTATCATTGAAACCAAAGGGACTACTGGGTGTAGAAAGATTCATTATTTAGATTTACTTTATCAAAAGAAATTAATCGATGCAATTTCTTATATGGACCAATTTGATATCAGATATTATTTGTGTTTAGTGAGATATGAAAAACTCAACAGATTTGATGTTTCATTTATTGTAACAGATACAATAAATTTAACTAAATCTTCTAAGAGTACAAGTAATCAAAATAAGAATAAACCAGATAAAACAATTGATGAAAAACAAGACATCAAAATGGGTAGAAACTATAAAACCAAAAAAGATGAGACATATGATGCAAGTTATTATATTAATCAATTGTTAAAAATAGATGAACTAAGTGATTTCTATGCAGATGATGTTGATGCTAATATTTTAGATATGTGAAATATTGAAGCTGATTTTGATAATGTGATTCAAGAGTTATGAGATCATAAAAAAACAATGGATAACAATAGTTGTCCATTAGATTTCAAACCCGATTATCGTGATTTTTGAAAATACAAAGTTTCTGATTTCAAAAAAGAATTGAGAACCATTTTTGCACTAGAAGGATATGAAGTATTTTCTTTCAATGGTTCTTATATGGATCAAACTGAAATTGGTGTGAGAAAACTAATGCAAAGAACTCATAAAGAAATGAGTAGATCTGAATTAGCCGAATATCTTAAAACATCAAAAGCATTTGATATAGATATTTTAGTTAATCATGTTGATAAAAAATATATTGCATTGAATAAAGAAAACATTTTAAGTTTCCTTGATTATTTAAAGCCAACAAAAGTTTATTTTGACTTTGAAACAATCAATTCATCAATTCGTGCTTTTGATGATACTTTACCATTTATGCAAACTGTGACTCAATGTTCAATCATTAAAACCTTTAATGATGAATATAAAGGTGCTAAATGTAACAATTTAATGCAAGACCCTAGAAATATTACCAAGGATTGATTTAAACAAATTGTGGATGGTTTATATGAAGGGCCTGATGCTTCATATATTGTCTATAATAAGAATTTTGAAAAAACAAGATTAAAAGAATTCAAAACCTATATCAATGAATCTGATTATTCATTAAAGATTGATGAAATCATTAATGGACTATATGATTTAGCTGATTTCTTTACTTTAAATAAAAACATGATATTTATTCCAGAACTCCATGGTTTTTATTCAATTAAAAAAGTACTTCCATTTATTGAAAAAAACTTTCCTAACATCTTTAAAGAAACCAATTGTTTAGACTATAAAACATTAGATATCGGAAACGGTTTAGTGTGTCAACAAAAAACAACTAAAAGATTCTTTAATATGATCTCAGAAAAAGACTGAGAACAGATTGTACATCAATCAAAGATATATTGTGAGAATGATGTAAGAGCGATGATAGCTGTTGAATTATTTGTAAAAGAAATAGTTAAAGAGATGTAGGTTTAAATTATTTAAAAAGTTTTCATTAGTTTATATTGTAGAATGAATAATTATTATATAATTCATAATCATTATTAATGTTGTAAGAAAGGAATTAGAATGTTAAATAAATTAAACATAAAACCATGTGTTAAATGGGTTGGTGGTAAAAAGAAAGTTATTGATAAATATCTTGATAGATACCTACCAAAAGAATTTAATGATTTTTATGAACCATTTGTTGGTGGTGGTGCAATGAGTTTTCATTTGCAAAACCAAAAAACTTTTATCAATGACATTAATAATGAACTGATTACAACATATAAGATAATTCAAAAGAAACCAAATGAATTAATAAAATTATTAGATGAATACACAAGTAAACATTCAGAAAAGTTTTATTATAAATTAAGATCTGAATTGCCAAAAACTGATTTGGAAATTGCTGCAAGATTTATTTATCTTAATAAAACTTGTTTTAATGGTATTTATAGAGTTAATTCATCAGGTATTTTTAATGTGCCATATAATGGTGTAACTAAAGATAAATTGAGATTATATGATTATGAAAACATTATGAATATGTCTAACTTTTTTCAAAAAAGTGTGTCTTTTAAAAATGAGGATTATTTAAGTTTTCTTGAACACCCCACTAAAGGTGATTTTGTCTTCATAGATAGCCCTTATGATTATGAAGAAGGTGTAAAAGGGTTTGATTCTTATAATAAAAATTCCTTTGGACAAAAGAATCAAATACTACTAGCTGAAATGATTAAGAAGTTAGATAAAAAAGGTGTCAAATTTATGGCGACTAATCATTCTACAAAATTAATAAAGGAATTGTATAAGTCATTCAATTTGATTGAAATAACAACAGATAGATTTATCAATTCTGATGCTTCTAACAGAAAAAATGGTGCTGTTGAAGTAATCATTACAAACTATAAGGATTTTAAATATGAATAAAAAGTTAATGGAGTATTATGATACATTAACAATATCAAATAGAACATTGGATGAATTAGTTGATACTGATAAAATAATTTTAAATGTAAAACCCTTGATTCCTAGTTTGCAAAAACTGAATTCAATCATCACAACATCTCAGAAAGAAATAGAAAGTAAAATAGAATATCTTTTTGAAAATGATAAATCTGTTTTCCAATCATTACCAATTTTAATTGCAGTAAGAGATAAAGAAATGAAATTAGGTTCTCCAAATTCTTGCGAAATCCAAGAATTATTAAAGACGGTTTCAGGAGTAAAAGAATTTATCAGAGAATCAGGATTAATGACTTTAATTTTAAATGGTTTGATTAAAGATTTTATTGATTACTTAGTTGGTGTTGAAATAGGGTTAGATTCAAACTCAAGAAAAAACAGAGGTGGGTCTAAAGTAGAAAACTACTTATTGGTTCAACTAAATACAATCTTCTATAGTAGACCTGAGATTGTTATTGAAACACAAAAATTTATTGATGGTTTACTTCCTGGTGATGAAAGGAAAAGATTTGATATTGTAATTACAAATACTAAAACCAATAAGAAAATTTTAGTAGAAAGTAGTTTTTATAATTCTGGTGGTTCTAAGATAAGTGAAACTGCAAGATCATTTAACTTATTGCACCAATACTTTACTGATAAAGATGATTATCAATTTATTTGATTAGCAGATGGAGCTGGAATGTTAACCATCAAGCAATATTTATTAAAAATATTTGATGAAGGTTATATTATGAACAACAATCAATTCTTATCAATCATTAAAGATATTATATAGACAAAGAAAAGATAGTAAGACCTGCTATCTTTTAATTTCATTTCATAAGTTATTAATAAATTCTTTTGGATTAATTTCATTGTTTGTTGCTTGAAATAATACCTTGAAGAATTTAGTAATAATTTTGTTTTCAATACATATTTTGTTAATCAATTTAATGGTTCTAATTCCTTCAATTGTTAAACAACTATTGTTTTGGTTACAATCAATGAATTCATAACCATAATTGAAATTTCTGGAGGTATTGGATGTGCAACACATAAAAATATCCCCAATGCCAAAAAATTGAATTAAATCAACATTTGTATTTAAATATGAATCAATGATTAATTTCGTTTCTTGTAATGCTAATGTGAAGATTCAATTAATAGTATTTTTAGAATTAGATAATCTAGAAGTCAAACCCATCCCTATTGCTATTGCGTTTTTAAAAGAAGAAACTCATTCTGCAACTTCAAATTGGTTTTCAATAAATTCAAGATTTAAGAACTCTTCATTAAAGATATGATTAATCCTATTGAAAGTATTAAAATCTTTAGCAAATACATTCATCATTGTTTTTTGGTTTTCTAACATTTCACTAGCAAATGAACCGCCATTAATAGCACAGTAATTAAAATGTTTATTTGATTCAGAAATTAATTTATATCAACTTGAGTTCTCACACATCCCTTTAGAACTGTTTATGATAATAGTTTCTTGGAATATAAATTTAGATATGTTTTTAATTACTGTTTCTATTTGGTTAGATGGCAATGCAATGATAATGAAATCATAAGAATTGTTTTTAAAACATTCATTGATATCATAATAAATGTTTTTAATGTCTTTTTCAACTTTTGTCCTTAAATTTGATTCATATTCATTTTTGGAAATACTTGGTTGCTTAGTGAAATATGATAATTCAACATCATTAATTAAATAGTGGCCTAAGGCACTACCAAAAGCACCTCCGCCTAATATTAAAACTTTATTCATCTGATGAACCTCTAGTTTTAGCATTCTTAGATTTTCAATATAAAGTAACTGGTAAATCAGTTAAACCAAATGCTTCTCTGATTTTGTTTTCAATATATCTTGCGTAACTGAAATGAAGATATTTTGGATCATTACAAAAAATAACAAATGAAGGGATTTGACTTTGAATTTGGGTTGCATATGAAATGTTTAATCTATGTCCTTTGAAGATAGGTGCTTGTTGCATCATTTGAGCTTTTAAGATTACTTCATTTAATAATGAGTTGTTTATCTTGATTTCTTGTTTTTCTCTAATTGCTAGAATCATATCCATGATTTTATTGATTTTTAGTTTTTCTTTTGAACTAATAAATAAAATAGGAGCTCAAGCTAAAAATTTAAATTTATCTCTGATGATGGCTTTGATTTCTGAAATCTTTTCATTTCCAAAATTTTTAATTAAATCAATTTTGTTGACTAATATGATTGTTGGAATATTAGCTGCATAACACATTCCGCCAATCACTTCATCTTGTTCGGTAAATTCTTCAGAACCATCTAACATTAGTAAGATTAATTTTGCTTTGCCAATAGCTCTTTCAGATCTAACTAAAGCAAATTTATCTAGGTTCTCTTTGATTCTCCCTTTTCTTTTGATTCCAGCAGTATCAGTGATAATAAACTCTTCACCATGGTATTTGAATTTAGAATCAGTTGCATCCCTCGTTGATCCAGCAACATCTGAAACAATTACTTTGTTTTCATTTAAGAAAGCGTTGATTAAACTTGATTTTCCAACATTAGGTCTTCCAATAACACAAAATGAATATTTATCATCATTTGAATCATTATCTGCCTCAATAGATAATGATGAAATAATTTTATCTAATAAGTCCCCGATTCCAATTCCATGAGATGAACTAATGAAAATCGGAGCACCATATCCTAGTTGATAAAACATATCAGTATCTAAATTAGAAATTGATTCACATTTGTTGGCTACTAAAATTACTTCTTTTTTATTTTTATACTTTCTTAATAACTTATTTACAAAGTAATCATCATTGTCTAATCCTGTTTTACAAGAAACCAAAAAGATAATAATATCTGCTTCATCTAAAGCAAACATTACTTGTTCATTGATGTTTTCTTGGAAAGTCATTTTTTTGTTACTTAATCCACCAGTATCAATGATTTCAAACTTTCTAGTTAATCATTCTGCTGTATCATAAATACGATCTCTAGTAACGCCTGGTTCATCATGAACGATAGATTTCTTTTTATCTATCATTCTATTGAACAATGTCGACTTTCCTACATTAGGTTTTCCTATGATTGCAACTGTTTTCATAATATATATGATTTTATAATAATTATATAGTCATTAAAAAATAAAAGAGAAATTGGTGGATTTCAAAGGTTTTGAAATATAGCCATTATCAGAATTTTCATTAAGAAAAATGTTATGTTTTTTTTTTTTTTTTTTGACATATAATATAAATTATAGAATAGTTTAAAAATTTTTATTGGGAGACGAAAATTATGAAACTAAAAAATAAAATTATTGCAGGGATATTTGGGGCAGTAGCATTAGCTGCCATCCCTGTATCAGTTGCTTTAACAGCAACATCATGTGGTTCTGGTAGTAGTGATCCAATCATTACTCCAGAAGAACCTAATACACCAACACCTGGTCCTGGGCCAACTGTTACTCCAGAAAATGCTCAGGCTCAATTAGATAAAGCGAGTAAATTAGTTAGAGAAACACTAGCTGATATTGATAAAAATAATTCTAATTTTGGTGTTGAAATTCAATCTAAATTAACTCCTCAATTAAAACAAATTGGTGTTGATTTAGGATTAGCATCTCAAGAATGAACTTTAAGATCAGTTCCATTCCCAACTACACCAGATGCTAATATTGAAACTCCAGATGGACAATTAATTCCAATTCCAGCATCTGAAGTTGGACAAGCTCAAATCTTGACATTAGCTGATGGGGTAGAAGATTGAGCTAAAATTCAAGTATCTATCGGTTTCTGTGTAGACAACGTAGGGACAGCGGTTGATATTGCTAAAGGAACAGAATCTGTTAAAGTTGTTGCTTCAGTTGATAAACCAGATTTAAAAATGGTTTATGCTACTTTTTCTCCATTTGAAGAAAAAACTCCTGAACCAGCTCCACAACCTCAACCTGAACCTCAGCCACAACCTGAACCACAACCGGCCCCAAGTGTTCAAATAACTGAAGCAAATTTCAATAAGGCTCAAGATGCTATCAAAAAACAAATAAGTTCAACTCCTATTGACCTAAGTAAACCATATGGTGAAGAAAAACCAAAAGTTGATAAAATTATTAGTGATTTGAGTCAACAAGCTGAAGGACAAAAAATTATTGATAATTTAGGTTTCACAGGAGCAAAATTATCTGGTAATGCTTCACAATTACCTCCTGGCTTTAACGATAGTCCAATAAATGGTGGTGAATGATTCTTAAGTACTAGTTTTGATGCCGATATAGACCCAGGTAATACATACAAAGGGGTTAAATTAATGTTAATATTTGTAGCCCAAGGTAAATTTACATCAGAAGCTCCAAATTTAAAAACTTCACCTGTTGAAGGCAAAGAAAATTTAACAATGGTTCAAGCAACATTGGATGTGTTCACTTTCACTACAACTCCAACACCTGCTCCAGCACCTCAAATGTGGTAGCACTCTAATTTCTGTGTTTTAGAGTAATTATTCAATTATACACAACTTT
>JAHHTF010000030.1 GCA_020024775.1 Ureaplasma sp.
CTAAAGATATCTTCTTGGATTCCAATTACAATAGTATTTCATATTTAGAATTATCAGATACTAATAAACAAAATCAAATCAACATTATTAATGAACTAGATTTAGTGTTTGATAAATTAGTGAACCAAGAAGTTTATTTAAATAACCAATTATTTAAAATAGTGAAGTGTTCAAGAATCTTTAGTTATTCTTGATTAGGTTCAACCGGAAAAGCAAGATCATATTCATATCCAATCTTGTTAGATAAAAATAACTATGTGGTTCATTTTTTAGAAGAACCACTATATCATTATTATCAACCATTATTACAATCATTAGTGTTAAATAAAACACAAGAGGTTAAGATTTTGTTTGATAATGAAATTAATATAAATTTAAAATATGATTCAGATACAAAACAAATCCAAACAAAAAGTTTAATAATTTGTCTATGTTTTTCTAAATTAAAAATTTTAAATTTAGAAAATGATAAAATATTAATAGATAAAATTAACAAATTATTTTAAGGATAACTATGAAACCTAGAACAAAAACCATTTTATTATATGTATTTACTTTTGGGATTGCATATGCAGTTGCAAAATCAAAAGCAAAGAAATTAGCTAATAATGCTAATAAAGAATTAAAAGTAACTTATAACTTTGATTTTGAGTTAGCTGATTTAGTAAATGATTTAGGGACAAAAGAAAATATTATTGATGTAAATAGTACACTAAACTGTTTAATTGTAAATTTAAAAGATAAAACAATTGTTGATCCTGAAACATTAAAAAAATATAATCCAAAAGGAATGTATTTTGCAGGAAACAAATTAAACTTATTGTTTGGGGATAACTCTAAACACATCCAAGAATGTTTAGAAAAATTCATTAATGAATAAACAAGCTAGAGTATTTAATGTGGTTGCAAAAACTGCAACAATTAAATTTGATAATGATGAACAATTATATAAAGCAACAATGGCTGGTAATCTAAAGTTCAACAATAAGATTATCAAGACTGGAGACATTGTGTATGTTTCAGATGATTCTGAACCTTATCACATTGTTGGTTTAAAAGAAAGAATCAATGATTTGATTCGTCCTAATGTTGCAAATGTTGATCAATTAGTAATTATTCAATCTGCAATTGAACCTGATTTAAATCCAACATTATTAAACAAGTTTTTATTGTTTTATGAACACTATGTTGATAATGTAAAAATTGGGATTTCAAAAACAGATATGTTAGATAAAAAACAATATGAACATTTTTTAAAAATTAAACAAGACTTCATTACAAGTGGGTATGAAGTCTTTGAATTATGTAATCAAGATGAATTCAATACTTTGGTCTCTGGATTCAAAAATAAAGTTGTTTGCTTAGTTGGAAACTCTGGGGTTGGTAAATCAACCTTTATTAATAAAATCAATCCAGAGTTATTATTAAGAGTGCAAGAGATTTCAAAAAGTTTGAATCGTGGGAAACACACAACAACTTCAAGTAGCATTATTAAAATGCAAGATTATATGATTATTGATACACCAGGTTTTAGTAGTTTAGAACTTAATTTCACTCCCATTGAACTTGCATCAGCTTGGCATGATTTTAGAAAATATTCACTTGAATGTAAGTTTTCAAATTGCTTACATTTAACAGAACCACAATGTGAAGTGAAAAATCAATTAAAAAGTGGTAAAATTTTAGAGTTTAGATATAACGATTATGTAAACTTTGTAAAACAATTATTAAACAATAAAAAATAAAAGTAGGTAAAATATGAATTTTGATAAGACATTAAATCACTCGGCTGCTCATATTCTAGCAGCTGCTATGAAAAAACTATATCCTAATATTAAATTAGCAATTGGTCCTAGTATTGAAGAAGGGTTCTATTATGACTTCTATTCTGATGAACCAATCTCAATTAATGATTTACCAAAGATTGAAAAACAAATGAAAAAAATCATTAGTTCAGCTAATGAATTTAAACAATCTTTCATGAGTAAAAAAGATGCTTTAGCATTATACAAAGATAACAAATATAAATCAGAAATCATTAATGGGTTAGAAGATGAACAATTATCATTTTATACTAATGGTGAATTTGTTGATTTATGTAAAGGTCCACATGTTCAAAAAACAAACCAAGTTAAAGCAGTTAAGTTATTATCAATTGCTGGTAGTTATTGAAGAGGGGATGCTAAAAATGACCAATTAGTTAGAATCTATGGAGCTGCTTTTGATAATGAAAAAGATCTAAATGATTACTTAGAATTATTAGAAGAAAGAAAAGCAAGAGACCATAGAAAAATTGGTAAAGACCTTAAATTATTTACTTTCAACCAATTAGCCGGTCAAGGGTTACCAATTTGATTACCAAATGGAACTATTATTAAAAATGAAATCCAAAAGTTTATTCAAAAGTTACAATTTGAATTTGATTTCAGTCCAGTTATTACTCCAGTATTAGGTTCAGTTGATTTATATAAAACTAGTGGACACTGAGACCACTATAAAGAAAATATGTTCCCACCAATGGAAGTAGATAATGAAAAATTAGTTCTAAGACCAATGACTTGTCCACACCACATTCTTGTTTATAAAAATGATTTACACTCATATAAACAATTACCAATCAGATTATGTGAACACTCTATTCTTCACCGTTATGAAGCATCTGGTGGATTATCTGGATTAGAAAGAGTAAGAGATATGATTCTTGAAGATACTCATATCTTCTGTAGACCAGAACAAATTAAACAAGAAGTTAAAAAATGTTACGACATGATTTTAAAAGCTCATGAAAAATTAGGATCTAAAATCCATCGTGTGGATTTATCATTAGCTGATTTTAATGATAAAGAAAAATATCATGGAAACATTAAAATGTGAGAAGTTGCTGAAAAAGCATTAGAAGAAGCTTTGATTGAAAACAAAATTGAATATGTTAAGATTCCAGGTGAAGCTGCATTCTATGGACCAAAAATTGACTTCCAAGTTAAAACTGTATTAAACAGAATCATTACAGTGTCAACAATTCAATTAGACTTCTTGTTACCAGAAAGATTTGAACTATCTTACAAAGACGAAGATGGTAGTGAACAAAGACCAGTAATGGTTCACTTAGGATTAGTTGGAACATATGAAAGATTGTTAGCTATTTTACTTGAACAAACAAAAGGTGTTTTACCTACTTGACTTGCACCAACACAAATTTCAATTATTCCGGTGAACAATGAATTCCACTTAAAATATTGTTCAGAATTAGCAGAAAAATTCAAAGCATTAGAATTTAGAGTTAACTTAGATGATAGAGACGAAAGATTAGCTAAAAAAATTAGAGAAGCACAAATCTCTAAAATCCCTTACCAATTAGTTATTGGTGATGAAGAAATCAAGGATGCTAATTATGTAAGTTACAGACAATATGGTAGTGAAGACATCACTAAAATTGAACTTAATAAGTTCATTGAAATGTTAAAAGAAGAAACTAAAATTTAAACTTAAATATCCAAAAATAAGTTAATATTAAAATTAATATTATAAAATTTGATTATAAATTTTGATTAAGGAGCCACCATGAAAACTTATAAATCTAAAATTATTAACAAAAGAGAAATCGATTGAACAACACCAATTGTAATTTCTGAATTAAATGTTGATCCAAACATATTAGAAGAACACACTAAAAGAGTAAATAATGTGTTTAAACATTTATCTCCAGAACAAAAACAAGCTCAAATTTACAATATTGTAGTTCGTGATAACATCTTTAACAAAGCTATGGATATTCTTCAACAATGTTATGACATTGAATATGATGAAGCAGAACTTAATGAAATCAAAGAATCAATAAAAAATAGCCAATATGGAGAAAACTATTCTAAATTTATTGATGACATAGCTGAAAAAATAATAAAAAAAGAATTGATCTTTGCTGATATTGCAAAAGAATATAACATTGAAGTTAGTGATGAAGAATTAATTAATGTCTTAAAATCTTATTATGAAGAAACTAACCAACCAATCAGAGACTTTATGTCTAACAAAGAACAATTTCAAGTTGCAAAAGAATCTTTATTAAGTGAAAAAATCACTTCTTTCATCATTGATAAATTCCCAAGAGATTTATCTGAATTAGAAGCTAGATTATATAAATCATTAGCAGAAAAAGAAAAGGAAGAAGGGAAATAATTAATGGCTGATATAAATTTATTAACTATTGAAGACAAGAAGAGACTTGAAGCTGAATTAAAAGAATTGATTGAAGTTAAACAACCAGAAATTATTCAACAATTACAAGAAGCAAGAGCTCAAGGTGACCTTTCTGAAAACGCTGATTATGATGCAGCTAAAGCAGAACAAGGAAATATTGAAAAAAGAATCAATGAAATTAACAATATCTTAAATAACTACCAATTAGTAGGACAAGGGAGTTCTGGAGTTAAACATGATGTTGTATCAATTTCTGCTACAGTAAAATTCGAAAATTTATCTAATAAAAAAGTTTATCAATTTTTAATTATTGGATCTGAAGGGGCTAACCCTAAAGAAAATAAAATCTCTAATGATTGTCCATTAGCACGTTCTATTATTGGTAAAAAAGTAGGGGATGTTGTGGAAGTAAAAGGGATTGAAACTCCTTACAAAGTTAAAATTTTAGAAATTATTTAAAATATTCTATAAAAAACAAAAAAATATTCAAAATACTTAAAAAATATTATATACTTATATAGTGTTTTAAAGTTTTGGACAGGTAGCGAAGTGGCCAAACGCAGCTGACTGTAAATCAGCCACGTAAGTTTCGGTGGTTCGAATCCGCCCCTGTCCACCAGTGGCCTGTAGCCAAGCGGTAAGGCAGAAGATTTTGATTCTTCCATGCGTAGGTTCGATCCCTACCAGGCCAGCCATTTGCTTTATTAGTTTAATGTAAAACAATTATTATAGATATTGGTTCAAGTCCAGTATAAAGCATTTGCCCCATTAGCTCAGCGGAAGAGCATTTCACTTTTAATGAAGGGGTCAAAGGTTCGAGTCCTTTATGGGGCACCATTTAAAAAAATAATATTAAAGACTTTTGTCTTTTTGCTGGAGTGGCGGAATGGTAGACGCACAGGACTTAAAATCCTGTGTCCGCAAGGACGTGAGGGTTCAAGTCCCTCTTCCAGCACCATTATGCGGGTGTAGTTCAATGGTAGAACTATAGCCTTCCAAGCTATTAATGTGGGTTCGATTCCCATCACCCGCTCCATTGTAATTCCTTGGTTCTTTGAATCAAGGTTTTTGTTTGTATTTTTTGCTATATAATATTTATGTCATAGTTAAAATTAGGATATATTATGAAAAAAGAAACCAAAATATTAATAGCGAACACATTCATGTGAATTCTTGCTATTATCTGATTAGGTATTGCATTAGATGTATATACCAATATCACTCCATATCCAGAACAAGAATACATTGGTTTAATGAGCAAAGATATGTTAGCAATGGGGCAACAATATACTTTATTTTGCATCTATTTTAACCTAGGAATTTTTTGTGCATTAACGTTTGTGAGTGCTATATTGACTTTTGTCTCAATCTACAATTATGTGATATATTCAAAACTCTGTAATTTTGAATATGATGAAACTGTTTCAAAAGGTAAAAGAGCAGGTTATTATATTGCTTATGGATTATTATATACAATCTCAATACCATTGGGATTATTTACTTGTTTAGGGATTTGAATTCAAATCCTTGTTGATTATATTAAAACTAAAAAACAAAACCAAACAGCTGTTAGCTATCAAACAGTAAAATTAAGAAAGAATACTAAAGTAGCTTTATTTTCTAGTTTAACTTTGCTTCCATTAACAGCCGCCGGTATTACTGCAGTTGCGTATTGTTTTTCTCCAAAAATGGATGACACAAATCAAATACCAAATGCTTTTGTAACTGATTATTTAACTTTATCGAATACTCATCCAAATACAATAAGTTTATATTTTGATAGATCTCCTGGAATTGATTGGAACCTATTATTAAAGGTTGATGAATTAGTTTATAAAGACAAATCCTTTATTCATCAGTTTCCTGAGTTTACATCTTATTTAAATACTATATCATTGTCAAAGCTAACAAAGATTTCAAATCCAGTTATATATGCAGGTTATTTGTTTTCACCGATTTTAAAAGAATTTCCATATCATAACTTTTTTGATCCAAGTGTAGTTAATACAAACCTTACTTTAGATGATTGATATTTCAATGCATTAAAAACTCAAGCTGATATGTATGCTAAATATGGAATAACTAATGTTGGTTATAATAACCTTCCATACTTTACTGATAATAATGTATATGAATCCCTTGGTAATATGCCATCATTAAACGAATGGTTCGCAAAGAATGGAATGCAAAATCCAGATAATAAAAATGGTGTGTATAAACATATCCCCCAATAGTGGACAACTGTCAAACTATGAAAGGATATGTTTT
>JAHHTF010000031.1 GCA_020024775.1 Ureaplasma sp.
GAATAATATATAAATTGATGTTTATATATAGGGGATAAAATTATGAAAAAAAGTAAAAAATTATTAATCGGATTAGGTTTAAGTGCACTTGTTGCTACAAGTATTACTTTACCAGTTGTTTTAACTTCTTGTGGAAGCACACTTTCAAGTAACAAACCACAAATTGAAACACCACAAAATCCATCAAATCCATCAAACCCAACAAATCCAAACAAACCATCAAACCCAACTAACCCAAATAACCCATCAGGACCAATTGTTTCACCAACAACTCCTCCATCTTCTTTAGTAGATCCACATGCTGGAAAAATTAAATTAAACGCTACTAACTTAAAAGTAGAAATGGGTAACTTATTTGCAGGAAAAAGTTATTTACAAATAACTCCTCAACAAATTGTTAAGGCTGCTAAAAAATGTATGGTTGGAATTAGTGATGCTATTGTAAGTAAGATCGGTGCATCTGTAAGATACATTCCTGGTTCTAACTCTCAAGTTGAAGTTACAATTGGAAACATTCAACAAGAAGTTTGATTTGAAAACAGAAACAAAGATGTTTCTCAAACAGGTCACACAATTAAAATTACAGCTATTCCTACAGCTGATACTGTTAATGCAAATCTTACAAATGTTAAAAATTCTTTCCAATCAATCTTTACTGATAAAAACCCAGAAAACATTGGTACTTCTGCATTAAGACAAGCATTAGATTCATCAGTTACTAATATTAGTAGATATACTGATAACGCAAGCATTTCTTCAAGCTACCAAGATGCTCCAAATGGTATTTACACTGTTTCAATTCGTTTCAATAAAGGATTTAACTTCAAAGTTGCAAGCACTAACCCAGATGTTACATTCTCAAACAACACACTTACTATTAGAAACATTGGTACTTTAAGAAAACTTGGTACTGCTGTATTAGAATACGAACAAATGATGACTGAATTAATGCTTAACTTCAAAAAATACCATTCTTGATTAGAAGGTGAACCAAGACTTGAAGGTGATGGTTACACTAACGAAACTAACATCTTCAAAAAATACTTTGGAACATCAGTTGTTAATAAATCAGGATTTGGTTCATCAAGTGGTATGCCAGGTAAAAAATCACATTCATTATACCGTTCATTCACATATGATGGTCCTCGTTTCGAAATCGACTACTACCTTGTTCGTAATGGTAAAGTAATGAATAACACTTACATGTTATCATGTGCTGATGGCGTTGTTGCACTTGCATACAACGCAGATATGTTAAGTAACTTCTAGTATTAATTAATATAAAAGAATCCTAATTGGATTCTTTTATTATGTTTATTCATATTTACAAATAAAAACTATGAGACATTAAACCTCATAGTTTTTTATGATCATTTTCCTTCAATTCTAATAAACTGAACGCATATAAGATGTTGCTAGTATATTATTGTATTACTGTAAGTAGATGAGTTGAATGTTGTATAACATAACAAAACCCACCTGTATTTCAAGGTGGAAAAATAGTTTATTTGTTTCTTCGTATTTAAATGGTGCTCCATAAAGGGCTCGAACCTTTGACCCCATCATTAAGAGTGACGTGCTCTACCAACTGAGCTAATGGAGCAATACAAAGAAAATTATATAACTTTTTTGTTGTTTTATTTTTTTATTTTAATAATGAATTAAATTATAATCCTCATTGAGCTGCAATTGAAATTGTTTCTCAAGGTAATGAAGTATCTTTGTATTTAACTGTAATACTTGAGTTACTTGCATTAACAATAACCTTTTCAATTGAATCATAGAATTTAGTTTTTGTAGCTTCATCCTTAGCTGTAAATACTGTATCTAAGATTGCTTTATCAGCTGCTACTGTTGGATTTAATTCAGTCTTTGCAAATAATGCACTGAATTCAGCTCTTGGTAAAATGTTTGTAAATTCAAACTTTGGTTGAGCTGATGGAACTAATGCAACAGTTCCACTGTTTAAAGAAAGAGATGGAATTTTAAACATTGTGTTAGGATTAACTTCTTGTCCAGATCCATTTGCTTTCTTTATATTATATGTTGCAGGTGTATTGTTACCTGAATTTTGTTTTGATAATTCTGCTTTGATTGGATCAAAGATATCAGATACACTTAATTCATAAGCAATTAAGTATGCTAGATTATCATAGTTTTTGTTGATTAATGCAATTTTGTCAAAGATTCCAATATCATCGAAATCTTTATCATCATCAACTTCTCCTAAAAATAATTCTTTAATATCTTCTAAGTCCATGCCACTATTTGTTTCATTAGTTCCAAAACCATGAATCATTTCTTTGATTTGGTTAATATCAGCATCAGACATTAAACAGAATTTAGGTGTTCAACTAAATTTTACTGTTTTTGTGATTTCTTTATCTCTTGCACTTCTTGAATCATCTTGTTCAATTTCAACAACTGCTTCAATATCAAATGAACCATCTTCTTTTTGTTCACTTAATACATTGATTCTTTCGACTTCAATTTCAGTACCATTTGGAAGTTTAGCTTCAAATGTATCATAGAAATCAGTTAGAACTCTATTGAAATCTGTTTGTAATTGTTTTCTAGATAATTTAGATGTCATAGCATCTAATTCATTTTTTGCATTTGGATTTAGATCTGCACTATAAATGTTTTCTAGTTGAGCACTTGGTTCTTGTGCTCTAAATAATGATTTGTTAGCAACATCAAAAGTAACTGTTTTTACATTTTGACCTGTTTTAGCATTAGAGTTACAAGATGTAACTGCTAAGGTAGTTGCTAAGGGAATACTAGCCAAAGCTATTGTTCCAAATACCCCGTATAAAATTTTCTTTTTATTCATAATTATCCTTAAAGTATTTAAATCAAAATATATAGACAAGTAAGCCTATACAATTTTAATTGTATACTAAATATACTTGTTTTTAAAAATATTATGATATACAACTATTATTTTTCATTCAAAATGAACACACTATACACAGATATAATAAAATTATGTGCAAGGAGTGTTCATGAAAACGAATTATTTGAAGAAAAGAGCAAGAGTTTTTAAGTTACTTTCTAATTACACTTATGATGAGAAAGAACCTAAAACCAATAAAATATGTAAACATAAAACAACTGGTATTTTCTTTAGCTATAAAGAAATTGCTGGTATTTTGAAATTATCTTTAATGCAAACAAGAAGAGTTATAAAAGAGTACATTCAAATTCAAACAAAGGAACAAAGGGTTAAGTTTGTATCCCATGGAAACAACAATAACCAGGTTAGAAGAATATACGATCAAAATTTAGAAACTAGTATTTCAAAATACTATCAGGAGTTTGTAGAACCCTTGAAAACTAATGAAGGACTTACAGTTCCTTTCACAATAATTGATTTCATTTTGTTTCTAAGAAATGATAAGAAACTTACAGATGTTTCTGATTCAACTATCTACAGAACTTTACTAAAGATAGGTATCATTTCTTTTTATGCAAGTAGAAAAATAAAGAAACTTATGAAGAAGAAACTTGTAAGAAAAGAAAATGAATTCTATAAACTAATGCAAGAAATAATTGATTTCATCCCAAGAAAAAGTTGCAGAAAGGTTCAAAGAAACTTTGGAGAGATTGTTGAATTAGATGGTTGTGTGGATGAATGAATTCCAGGTCAGAAATGTTACATCCATGGTGCAATTGATTCATCTGGCTATATGTTAGCATGTTCATTAGATGTTGAGGAAACCAATGCTGGATACTCAGAAATGCTTTTAAGCCTATATCAAAGATATGGAATTCCAAATCATTTTAAAACAGATAAAAGAAGCAGCTTCTCAGGAGTATCAACTCCTAAACTGAAACAAATTATGGAATCATTCGGAAGTACAATCAACAGTCAATCATTCCCAACTCATAAACCAAATATTGAAAGATCTTGATTCAATATGCAACGTAGTTTGAAAGCATATTTAAAAAGAATCAACATCAAAACTTATGATGAACTAAAAGATTGAGTTCAAAACAATCTATGCGATTGATACAACCAAAGATTTAAAAAATCAAGACCACCTAAATCTAATTTCAAATTCATTGATCCAATTACAGTTAAAAATAAATTTGTTTATTCAAGCGTAACAAGAAGATGCAGTCATGGAATAATTAAATTTGAAAACAATTACTACTATCCGGTAGATTCAGATGGAGTTAGATTAACTAACATCATGCAGAAAGTAATTGTTTATAGAAACATGTTAACTGATGAAATATTTACAAAGTTTAGATCAGAACAAATCAACCTAATTCAGTGTTCCAAAGATGATATGATTTTTGTGGAATCTGAAATACAACTAGAGAATTATTATTTGAGAAATAAAATTGATGTTTTACAAAAAGAAAAACTAACTCTTGAAAAAGCTTTGCAAGCGATCAAAAGTTAGCACTAAACATAATTTAATTATATAATATTTTTTAGTATTTCGTGTGTTCATTTTGAACGAAATTTAACATTTTAAAAATATTATGATATACAACATTTAACCATATGTATGTTGATAGTAAAGTAGGTGTAAATTTTATGATATAATTAATCATTAATATTTGGTAAAGGGGATGAAAAGATATGAATAAAAAGAAAATTAAATTGTTATCAATTTTACTTCCTATAAGTTTAGTTGCAGTTAGTATTCCAACTGTTATTAGTGCAACTAGTTGTTCTAGTAACTCATCTTCTAATTCAACTTCTTCTGAACCATCATTTTATCTAGAAAACTCAACAGCATCATCAATTCCTAATGTAGTTGATGGTCAAGTATATGACCCAAAACCAAATAATAAAAATACTATCTCTGATGAAGAATACCAAAGACTATTAGCGGGTGTAATCCCAAACCCAAGTATCTCACAAGGATTTACAGACAAATATAATGATTTAATTAGATCTTGACGGAACCCAGATGATTTCTTGGTAAATAGCATCGAAACAGCTTTTACACATACTGAATCAGTTCCTTATGAAAATCTAGAACAATTGGATGCATTAGTTGCATCACTAGATAATCAAAAACTACAAGAGATGTTAAACTTATCTTTTAATATGAAATCAACTTCATATTACGAAACAAACTATTATTCATCAAGAAACAATCAATTGTTTACAAGATATCTTGAAAGATGTGAGAATGAAGTTTCAAATGTAGAATATAACAAAACCAATCAAACAGTTTCATTTGATTTAGTATGTAGTGAGTTTTATTCAGAAAAACTACCACAATACACAACTTCATTTACATATAGAAATTCAATCTATCATTATCGTTTTATTAACATTAAACTAACTCCAACTTCTTTTATGTTTAATAAAGTTTTATATCCATCATTACAATTATCAGCACTACCTGATAATTCAACAAGAATAAAACTAATTGATTATTCAAATAGTAGTTTTAATACTTTAAGATATGCACTATTAGCTTCTCAACTTTCTTGAGGACCAATGTGAGACTCATTAAAAGAAGAAAACGTTGTTACAGTTGATAAAGCGCTATGAAGAAGAAATGTTATTAGACAACAAGTACTAAATTCAGTAGCTACTAAATTAACTGCAGATAAAGTTCCAGATTTTACAGATCAATATGTAACTAACAACCTAATGGAAAACTTTATTGATACATTACCTAATATTGGATTTGATTGTGTTGATAATCCAACAGCAGAAGTTTCTGATGATCTTGTAATCTTTAGATTCCCATTACTATTTGGTTCGGTGAATGGGAAGAAAGCAATTTTTCAAGGATACTCTGAACCTCCTGTTAATCCAAAAGGAAAATAGTCCTTTTGGATTTTTATTTGTAATCCACAAAAGATTAGAAAATATTGTGTTAAATTTCGTTCAAAATGAACACACGAAATACTAAAAAATATTACATAATTAAATTATGTTTAGTGCTAACTTTTGATCGCTTGCAAAGCTTTTTCAAGA
>JAHHTF010000032.1 GCA_020024775.1 Ureaplasma sp.
AAACATATCCTTTCTTAGTTTGACTGTTGTCCACTATTAGGGGATATGTTTATTTGCACCAGGATGATCTTTTTTAATTGAATCTAAAATAGTTTTAGCATCAATATTACTATTAACACTAAAACTATATGAAATGAATTTAGATTTCTTGATTAATATATCAGCTTGTTTATTTTCTTTGACAATTTTCATAATATCTAGTATAATATTAAAGTAAAATAACCAAAAAACATTAAAAAAGTAAAAATTTTTAAAAAAAATTAAAAAAATTGAAATTTTTGTTATTCTTGTGTTATAATATTTACATAAAGCAGGAAAGAAGCTCCAAATATTTGTCTTCTTTCGCAACTATTCTCCCGAAAGGGAGTTAAAGTAGTATTAATTACCACAGTTACTACATAGATTAATTGATTCAAACAACCAAGAAATTGGTTGTTTTTTCAAACCCAAAAACACCTAAACGATTTAGTTTGATCATTTAGGTGTTTATAATAGTTATTACAAAACAAAAGTTCCATTGGATAAAACCAATTGGAACTTTTTTATATTATTGTTTTTTTGGAGTTCAGATTAATCCAGAAGATTGACCTGCATTTGGACTGTATTGATAGAATGGATCATCTTGTAATAAGAATCCTTCAATATTACAGTTTGGATTAATGAATACAGCCTGCATATCATCATCATATCCTGTTTGATAGAATGCACCTGCACCAATGAATGTTACTGAATAAGGCATATCTAATTTACCTGATAAGTTGTAACATTGTCTGAATGTATTTCTACCAATGTATTGAAGTGTACTTGGTAATACTAGACTACTAATAGAATCACATCCGAAGAATGAACCATCTAATCTAGTTACACCTTCAGAGATGTATAGTTCTCCTGAGAAGTTACAGAATTGGAATGATGGACCAATTTCTTGTAATGTTTCTGGAAGCATTAAATCATAATAGTAGTTTAAGTGGTTGAATGCACTATCACCAATTGATTTAACGATTTGACCTAATCATAAATCATCAATATCATTAGTAATTCCAGCAAATACATTTTTACCAATATAAGAAACTGAATCAGGGATTATGATAGAGATTGAACCACCATCACCAATAGTTGTTCTTTTGTATTGGTTGTTGTCTCATTGTTGTTGTCAGTAATCTTTTACAATTGCATTGTCTTCAATTCTTAGAACTGGTAAGTTTAAAGGACCTTTATCTTTGTTTTCTTTATAGCTTACAAATCCTGTTTCATTGTCATCAGCCATTTGTGCTAAATCAATTGTACTAAGGTTAGCATCAACAATAGCTAATCCTAATTTAGATCCTTCGTATCCATAATAACCTGGTTTGTAATCAGTGTTATTAATGATTTTATAAGTGAATCCATTCTTAGTGAATGTTTCATTTACTTTTCATAAATTGTTTTGTTCAGTTAATGTTGCAAATCCTGAGATTGTAACTGATGTTTGTCCATTGTGTTGGATTGAACCATCTTGACCATAAACATCAAATCCAGAGATTGAAACAGTTACTGAGTCTGAGTTTTTAGTTACTGTTATGTTTGCATTATCTAAACTTGAAACTAATGATTCACAAGCATTAGTGAAGATTTGGTTTGCATTTTGTTTTAATGCGGATTTAATAGCTTCTTTATTTGAGTTTAGTAATTCATAACCTTGGTTTAATGTAACACTTGTTCTGTCTCCAACAATGTTATTAATAACATTTGATAAGTTATTGTTATTAATTGTTGTTGGTTCATTTTTAATGTATTGAATAGTTGTTGTAAATGATTTGTTGTAACTTAATACTCCATTTTCATAAATGTTAACATTTGATAATTTAACAATTAGATCATTTCCGTTACTAGTAGCTAATACACTAGCACTGTTTTGAATTTGAGATTTAATATCACTTGGAGCGTTAGTAAATAATTCATTTACATTTGTAATTAATACTTGTTTGAAACTATTTACATTATTGTTTAAATAATTAGCAATATCAGATGCTGATTTACCATTTTGTGATTTAACGAATTCTTTTACTAATGAAGTATATAGTTCATTGTTAAATGCAGATGTTTTAGTAAATCCAGTCATTGTGAATGATAATGTTCCTAATTTAGTTGTGTTTTGATCTGTTAATAAAGGAACATCATTGAAACTAATTTTTAAAGTAGTTTCGTTAGGGTTTGTGATACTAATCATTTGGTTAGTTAATTTAGTTGCTAATTCTGAACCTGGTTTATTAAATACATCATTGATTGATGCTTTTACTTGACTAGCAAAATCAATTGCTTCTAAACTAGCTTTAGCACTAGCTGCAGTGTTTTCTTCTTTAGAGCCGATTAAGTTAGTAATTAATCTTTCTAAACCATTGTTGTTAATAGTTGTAACAATTTTAGCGAATGCTGGATTTAGCATTGAACTACTATAAACTTTTGAAGTTAATGTTAAGTTATCTTGAGTAAACACTTGGTTTGATTCAACTGTTAATTTAACATTACTTGGGAATTTAATAACTGCTTTGTATTCAATTGGGTTGTTTTGTTCAACTTTTAATAATTCAACTGAATCTAATGATACTTTGTTTTCTTTTAAAACACTTAACTCATTAATTCTATTCATGATATTAACTTTAGCATTTTCAACTTGTGATGAACTACTAATGTTTTTAATTTCGCTAGATAAAATGTTTGACATTGAATTAATTGTTTGTGAGTTCAAAGTAATATATTTATTGTTATCAACTGGAGGTGTTGGACTTGGTTGAGGTTGCGGCTCAGGTTGTGGACTAGGTGGTAGTGGTGATGGATTTACAATTGTATCATCATTTACTCCACTTGGTCTTGAGTATTTAGGAACATAAGTTCTAATGTTATCTGGGTTAGAAACTTGTCCTTGGTGTTTTAATAATACAACCCCTTGGTAATCTAGAATAGCTACTTTTGGATAACCAGTTGCTATTTCTCCAAAATATGAATTTTTGAATAGATTTTGTGGATCAGAGACAAAGTGGAATTCTGGATAGTATTTATCAAGAGTTTGGAATTCTTTTAATTTGTAATCACTATCAACATCACTGAAACAATATACTTCAACTTTTTTATAGTTTTCAGGAGTTGGGTTTCAGTCTTTATCTCATCCAATAGCTTTATATATTTGGTTTAAAGTATTTCTTGAATATTGACAACTAGTTTTAAAGTACATTAAAATAGTCATCTTTCCGTCTTTAGCATTTTGTTTTAAAGAGATTTTGTTTCCTAATACATCTGTTGCAATCATTGATGGTAATTCATGAGCAACATCTGTTAATCTGTATGGGCCATCTGTTTTAGGAGTATCTAAAATAACTGGGTTAAAGATGTAATCTACACTTTGGTGTTGTTTATCAAAATAAACTTCTTTTGGATATTCATATGTATTACGTTTAAATCCAAATCCACCTGCTTCATTACTTGATACTTGGATTTTATATTTTCCATTTGCAGGTAATTTAAGATTGATTACACCATCTGTTTCATTATCATCAGTATCAGTGATGTTTTGTCTTAATCTTTCTCCAGTTTCAGTGTTGTAAACATTAAAATATGGTTCTTCATCTTTGAATGTAAATCCTGAAGATCTTTTAACATTAATTTTGAAATTAATTAGATTAGTTGGATCTGTAGGATTTGGAGTCGGAGTTGGACTTGGTGTAGGTGTTGGCGTAGGAGTAGGAACTACTGGAGTTGGTGGAACTGGTGTATCTGGATTTACAACTGGTGGAACTACTACTTGTTTTGGTTTAACTTTTAATAACACACTTGCTTTTTTAGTTACACCATCAGCAGTTACTGATACTTGTAATGTTTTGTTATCATATTCAGCTTTGGCTGGAATTTGAATTGTTGAACCTTTATCTGTAATTTGATTATTTGCATCAATGATTCTTCAATTGTATTCTAAATCATTTGGAACAACATTATCTTTGAATTTAGCAACAGCAGTTGCTTCAATCATTTCATCTTCTAAATATTGTGCTTTATTTGTGCTTAAATATAATGAATTGAAATTAGGTTCTTGAATAATTTCATTTGTAAATGGAGGTTTTGGTAATGGAGTAGGTACAAGTGGACCTGGAACTCTAATAAATTTGATTCTAACAGCAGGTCATCATGTACGTCTATAGTCATCTCTGTTAGGACCAACATAACTAATATCACCTTTATCTTCTTCTAATTTATCATCTGGATTAACTCCATATCAAACAAAGTTTTCAGGAAGTTGAACATCTTTATATGTTTGAGCATCATTAGGAACATATAAGTCTAATCAGTTTGATTTATCCCCATAACGAGGATCATCTTGGTAAACACCTAATCCTTGGAAATTAGGAGCAGCACCAATCATTACTTTATATGGAACTTTTTTTAGTGTTCCTTCGTAAATACCTTTACCTTTTAAAACGATTGTTCCTCTTCCAATGATTTCATTGTCATCAGAGTTATAGATTTTATCATTAAGTACTTCTGGTTCATATAGTACATCATAATCATTTGCACTTAATCTTTTAGAACCAATCATAACACTAGTTGGTCTTGGAATGTTTGGATAATCTCCAAAACGGTAACTTGGTTTATCTAATGTTACATCTGCATATTTTAAATCATTAATTTCTGAGATGTTTTCAATTTTTTGTTCTGAAGTGAATGCTTTAATTCTAGCAGCTGCACCTCTTGAATTCATCATTGCATTTTCTCATCTGTTGTTGTTTCAAATAAATGTCATGTTATCATCTGATTTATCATTTGAATACAATAAATGAACATCATTAGTTGGGTTAGAAACTTCTACAACAATACTGAAGTTCCCATCAAAGTCTAATTCAATTGGATCATCTAATTTAATTGTTGTATATCCAGGATAATCAGCATGAGTTTTAACGGTTTGAATTAATGTTCCTTTAGTTGGATCATTTTCTAAACTGTTTGCTTTATTGAAATCAGCATTAACATTTTTATAAATCTTAGCTGTAATATCAACATCTCTTCCTTCAAAACCAACGTTGATTCCTTCTAAGAATTCTTTACGGTCGTAGTTGGCTTTTTTAACAGGGAAGATAGCAGCCGCTTCAGTTGCTCCAACATTTCCTGTTAAAGCACCATCTGCAGGACTTGCATCATAATAGTAATTGTTTTGGTATTTTCCATTAGTATTAGTGTAATCTAAACCTGTAATGTCAAAAATTTCAGAGTCATAACTCATATAGAAGTAACCATTAAATAAGTCTCTATCACCTCAAGAGTTTTTAATGATTCATCCACCGTTCATTGTTGATTCTTTTCCTCTATAGTTTGTTTTAGGAATACTATCATCTCAGCCAACAATTGTAACTGCATGTCCAGCATCATTTGTACCTTTGTAATTAGTATTAGTGTAATCGAATGTTCCCATTGCACTATAACTACAAGTAACTGCACCATATTTAGCAACTAAATATTTGATTTGTTTAACAGTGTTTTCTCATC